>JAWKNW010000013.1 GCA_041391505.1 Rhodothermales bacterium | reverse complement strand
AATCGAGGCCGCGCTGCTCGAACATCCGGACATCCGGGAGTGCGCCGTGGTCGGGGTGCCGGACGGCACCTGGGGCGAGGCGGTATCGGCCGCTGTGGTGCTGGCGCCAGGTGCCTCGCTCACGCTGGAGGATCTGCGCGCCTGGTGCGGCGATCGCTTATCCCCCTACAAACGGCCGACTCGTCTGCTTGTGATGGACGAGCTGCCACGGAACGCGATGGGTAAGGTGACGAAGCCGGCGGTGCGCTCGCTCTTTGTTTAACGCGGCCCTCGCCCGTGCGGCAGAGAGGACCTCGCGTGGTTCAGACCAACCGATCCAGCCGGCCGGCCAATTCGGCGGTGAGGCTTTTCCGCTCGAACCGGGACCTCAAGGACCGTTCGACCTGCGGCAGCGCGTTCGTCACGTGCTGACGAATCAGTCGTTCCATAGCCAGGGCGATGCCGGCGACGTCTTCCGGTGCCACGACGACCGCCGCGGCATCCTCGCGCAGGGCATCCCGCGCGGCGCCTTCCGGGACGAGGCCGAGGATGGGTTTGTCTGTGCCCATGTATTCATAGAGCTTGCTCGTCGAGATCTGCTCCTGCCCCGGCCCGGAGCCGACAGTCATCCACAACACATCCGCCGCCATCAGGTGGCCCACCGCGTCGGGGTGCGGCAGGTAGCCAGTCGGGACCACGAGGTCCTCGATGCCCAGCGACTGCACGAGGCCGGCGACGTAGCCCGGCAGGAGTCCGACGAAGCCGGCCTCGACCCGATCGCGCAAGTCGGGGTGATCGGTGACGACGCGCGCCAGCGCCCGCAGGAAATAGTCCGGCTTCTGCCGGTCGTAAAAGACCCCGCTGTAGACGAACCGGCACCGGCCGTCCAAACGCTGCGCGGGCGGCCGCGCGAAGTCCTCGGCGTCGTAGCCCTGCGGCAGCACGGCGAACCGATCGGCCGGCACGGCGCCGGCATGGCGCGCTCGCAGCGCGTCCCGAATGCGCGGGTTGATGGTAAACACGGCGCCGGCCGCATCCAGGGCGCGGCGTTCGAGCAGGAGGTGCAGGCGGCGGTGCAGCGGCGTGGGGTAGACGTGGCGGGGATTGCCGACCCAGTCGTCGCGGAAGTCGAGCGCGAGCGGGATGCCGGCGTGGCGGGCGAGCTTGCGCCCGATGAGGGCGCCGGTATACGGCGGCACGGTCGCCAGAACGGCGTCGAACCGCTTTTCGGCGAGGAGGCGTTTCCCGTGCCGGACGGCCGCCGGCAGCCAGCCGATCTTGTTGTCGGGCACGAACAGCCAGCTGCTCAGCGCGGTGAGTCGGCGGCGGGATGTTTCGGCAGGCAGGGCCACCTGCGCCGACTTGCCGAACAGACGCGTCGGATCGAAGGAGGTCGTCCGGTGGATCGGGATGCCACGGTCGACGAGTTCGTCGAGCAGCGAGGCGTCGTACGCGAAATAGCCGGCGGGGTCGACGGTGAGGACCTCCGGTTGCCAGCCGAATTCGGGCAGGTACTTGACAAACCGGGCGATGCGCTGCACGCCGCTGAGCCCCATGGGCGGGAAATAATAAGCGACGATCAACACCCGGCGGTCGGCGCGCGGCATCGGCTGGAAACGGTGCGGTTGTGGAAGCAGGATCGGGGCGTTAGTTTACGGAGGATTCGCAGGGATTGCTATCGCCATACGCATTTTAGAGACACCCACATGGAGAACATCGGGACTATCGTGCTCGCCACCGGCGCGCTCGGCACGGCTGCCTTCGGCATCGTCGAGGCGCTGAAATGGACGAACGCCGTCGGCCTCATCGGCTTCGGCCGGCTCGCCCGGTTGCTGGGGCCTGTCTGGGCCTCGCTCGAACGGGCCTACGGGCCGGCCTTCGAGGAGGTGCTCGCCGGCCAGTATCGCGGAGACCGGTTCGAACTCATCCGCATGATTCGCCAGGGCGTCCGGCTCGGCCTCACCGAGGAGAACGCATCCCGGATCGCGGGATTCCTGGGGGTGATCGATGGCGACGCGTTGACGCGTGCCGCCTCCCGGATCAATAGCGCAGAGGGGATGTCGGAAGACCTCCAGCACGTGCTGGGGCGTTACGAGCTGGCGGTGGATGCGCGGATCGAGTCCGCGCTGGCGATGGCGCAGAACCAGTACGCCGGCAAGCTGCGTTTCATCGCTTCGATCATCGCCCTCGCGGTAGGCGCCGGCGTGGGCATCTACCTGTCGCAGCCCTTCATGGGCGGGTTGATCGGACTCGCTGCCGTGCCCCTCGCCCCCATCGCCAAGGACCTGGTGAGCGCGCTGCAGGCCGCCACCGCGGCGCTCGGGAGGCCTTGATGAACTTCGTCCTCGATTTTCGCGGCGCCAACGTCGGTGGGCCCGTCCTTCCCGGCCGGCTCACGGAGGGCACGCACGCGCAGCTCCAGATGGCGTCGGACGTGACCTTCCTGATTCACGGCTTCAACGTCGATCGCCCCTCGGGCCGGGAGCAGCTCAAGCGTTTTGCCTCGCAGCTGAACCGTGTGCAGCACCACGCCCTCGTCGCCACGCTGTGGCCCGGCGACCACTGGGCCGGCGCGTTCAGCTACAGTTTCGAGGGGCGCGACGCCGACGACACCGCGCTGGAGCTGGCCAAATTCATCTATACCTATCTGCGCAAGAGCACCCGCGTGTCCTTCGCCACGCACAGCCTGGGTGCGCGCGTCGCCCTGCAGGTCGTGAAGCTGCTCGTGCCCTACGGCTACACGTTCAACCAGCTCTGCCTGATGGCCGCGGCGGTGGACGACTACAGCCTGGGGTATCCGAGCGATTTCCGGGATGGGGTGCGCGGCACACGCCGCGTATCGGTGCTGGCGTCGCGGCAGGATTACGTGCTCAAGCTGGCCTACCCGGCCGGCGACCTGTTCCAGACCTGGTTCTTCTACCGCGAGGACAGCTGGGGGCAGGCGCTGGGTTACCACGGCCCCCGCGTCCGCGGCGGCAACGCCACGCCACAGCAGGTCCTGCACGTCCAGATCAGCGACCAGCGCGACGCCGGCCACAGCGACTACCTGCCCGACCCCTTCCCCACGCCGAATCAGCGCTCAACCGTTCAATTCGTGAACGAGGCGCTGTCCGGGCATCCGGTGCCGGTGTATCCGTGAGGGGCGCACCCAAGCGCTTAACAATCAATTGTCATCTCGACCGGCTCCCCGCGAATGCGGGGAAAAACGGAGAGACCTCCTGACGATGCGCGACAATACGTTTTAGGAGCTCTCCATCCATACGGTTGTCACAATGGCAAGGAGCACACATCCTTATCTCCTGGCATGCATCAGCCTCATCGCGCAAGCATGCGATTTTGAATTAGACCTGACTGTTTTTTGAGGGTAGCGTCGACATGTAGGACTTGTGCTCCGGGTCAGGAGGTCTCTCCGTTTTGGTCCCACCTGGGTGGGACCGCCAGTCGAGATGACAATGACATTTTTTGCGTCAGGCGTTACCCAATTGAATCAGCTCCTTCGGACTGTGCGCCATCGATCTGGCGCCATGCGCCTCGAGTAGCGCCATATCCTCGATGCGGACGCCGAAGCGGCCCGGGACGTAGATGCCCGGCTCGATGGTGATGACCACGCCGGCGGGAAGTTCATCCTCCGTCCGGAACGACACGCTGGGCCATTCATGGATCTGGAGTCCGACGCCGTGGCCGAGGCTGTGCGAAAACAGCGGGCCGTAGCCTGCGTCGGCGATGAGGGTTCGGGCGACGGCGTCGAGGGCCTTGCCGCTCATGCCGGCGCGCGCGGCGTCGAGTGCCTTCAGGTGGGCATCCAGGACGATGTGGTACACCTTGACGGCCTCCGGATCGGGTTCGCCGATGGCGATCGTACGCGTCATGTCGGAGGCGTAGCCATCCACGAAACAACCAAAATCCAGCACGACCAGATCGCCCGGAGCCAGGCGGCGGTCGGTCGGCCGCGCATGCGGGAGCGCGCCGTTGGGGCCGGCGGCGACGATCGGGTCGAAGGACATCCCCGAGGCGCCGCGCCGCATGTGGCGGTAGACGATTTCGGCGGCCACTTCCAGCTCGGTCATGCCCGGCCTGATCACGCCGAGCAGCTCATCGAACACGGCATCCGTCACGTCCTGCGCCCGCTGCATGGCATCGATCTCGGCCTTCGCTTTTACCGCGACGTCCTTTTTGAGCAGGCCTTTGGCGGGGGCCCACTCCACGTCGGGAAAGGCCTCCTGGAGATCGTCGAACGCATCGAGCGTGAGGTGATCGGACTGGATGATGACACGCCCCACCCCGGCCAGCAGCGATCGCGACGCGAGGGCGTCGAAGAGCCCTTTTTCCGCGATGTGCACGGCGGCGCCGGCGACTTCCCGGCCGGCCTGTTCGGTGTACCGGCCGTCGGTGATGAAATGGGCGTCCTGCTGCGTCACGAGCAGCAGCCCGTTGGATCCGGAAAAACCGCAGGCCCATCGGATGTCCGGCAGGAAGGTGAGGATCGCGGCATCCGCGTGGCGTTCAGAAAAATGTGCGCGCAGGGCGTCGAGGCGCTGGATCATGGCATTCGGTGGGATTCGACGATCGATCGGGCGGAAAAAAAATCCGCCCGAAGGAATTTGACTCCTCCGGGCGGATTCCTGTTCATGGTGTCACAAACCGAAGGGCATCGGGGGTGCATCCAATCGAAACTGGATAATTCCGCGAATTCCTTTCGTTTTGCCCCATCTATCAAACGCGCGTGCTGTAGTTGGGGGCTTCTTTTGTGATGAGAACATCATGGGGATGGCTTTCACGCAAACCCGATGCCGTGATCCGGATCATCTGAGCGCGTTCGTACATCTCCTGCAGGGTGGCGCAGCCGCAGTAGCCCATCGCCGCGCGCAGGCCGCCCACCATCTGGTAGACCACCTCGCTCAGCATGCCGCCATACGGCACGCGCCCCTCGATGCCCTCGGGGACGAGCTTCTTGATGTCGTCTTCCACATCCTGGAAGTAGCGGTCCTTGCTCCCGTCCTGCATGGCGCTCAGGGAGCCCATGCCGCGGTAGCTCTTGTACTTCCGGCCTTCGTAGAGGATGGTTTCGCCGGGGCTCTCCTCGACCCGCGCGAACAGGCCGCCGATCATCACGTTGCTCGCGCCGGCGGCGATGGCTTTCGCCACATCTCCCGTTTGCTTGATGCCGCCGTCCGCGATGATGGGGATGCCGCGGGGGCGCGCCACGCGGGCGCAGTCCATGATCGCGGTGAGCTGGGGGACGCCGACGCCGGCAACCACGCGCGTCGTGCAGATGGATCCGGGGCCGATGCCGACCTTCACGGCGGACACGCCGCGGTCGATGAGGTCGAGCGTGGCCTCGGCGGTGGCGACGTTGCCGGCGATCAGTTCGAGGTCGCCGAACTGCTTCTTGATGGCGGAGACGGTATCCATAACCGCCACCGAGTGGCCGTGCGCGGTATCGACGATCACGAAGTCGACGCCCGCCTCCTTGAGGGCGGCCACGCGCTCCATGACGCCGCTCGAGACGCCGACGGCGGCGCCCACGCGGAGCCGGCCGTGTTCATCCTTGCAGGCCGAGGGGAACTGGCGTTTTTTCTCGATATCCTTGAAGGTGATCAGCCCCTTGAGGTATCCGTCGCCGTCGATGACCGGGAGCTTCTCGATCTTGTGCCGCTGTAGCAGGGCTTCGGCGGCTTCCAGCGTGGTGCCCACCGGCGCCGTGATCAGCCCCTCGCTCGTCATCACCTGACGCAGCAGGATGCCGGGCTCCTGCACGAAGCGTAGGTCCCGATTCGTGGCGATGCCCACGAGCCGGTTGTTGGAGTCGACCACGGGGATTCCGCCGATCGAATAACGCGCCATCAGATTGCGGGCGTTGGCGACCGTATCTTCCGGATGGAGGGTGATGGGATCGAGGATCATCCCGCTTTCGGACCGCTTCACGCGCCGCACCTGGGACGCCTGCTCCTCGATCGTCATGTTCTTGTGCAGCACCCCGACGCCCCCCTCGCGGGCCATGGCGATGGCCATCTCGTGCTCGGTGACGGTATCCATGGCCGCCGAGAGCAGAGGGATGTTCAGCGAGATGTTGGCCGTCAGCTGCGCGCAGGTATTCACGTCGCGCGGCATGACTTCCGAACGCCCCGGGACGAGCAGCACGTCGTCGTAAGTGAGGCCGAAGCCGCGTATCTTCGAGGAGGAGGCGATCGCGCCGTCGCCTTCGATATCCAGGCGGTTGTCCATGTCTATAAACCGAGTCTATTAACCGAGTTTTACCAGGCGTTTCAATTTCTTGATTTCATCCGGGCGCAGCCGGCGCCACTTCCCGCGGCGTACGCCGTCGGCTGTGAGGCCGGCGTAGTTGACGCGCTCCAGGTAGTCGACTTCGTGCCCGATGGCTTCCAGCATCCGCCGGATTTGCCGGTTCCGGCCCTCGTGCAGCCGCACCCCGATTTCGTGTTTGTTCTCCGGCGACACGTAGCGGGCATCGTCGGCCTTGGCGGGGCCGTCGTCCAGCTGGACGCCCTCGATCAGCTGCTCCAGCTCGTGGGGTTTGATCGGCTCCTTCGTCCGGACCTTGTACAGTTTGTCGATCTGATAACGCGGGTGCATCAGGCGGTGCGCCAGCTCGCCGTCGTTCGTAATGAGCAGCACGCCGACCGAGTTGCGATCCAGCCGGCCTACCGGGTACAGATGCAACTCGTCTTTCTCGGGGATGTCGATGAGGTCCATCACCACCGACCGCCCCTTCTCGTCCTGCTTCGAGGTGATGTAGTTGGAGGGCTTGTTGAGCAGGAAATAGTCCAGCGACCGCGGCGTCAGACGAATGCCGTTCACCTCCACGGCATCGCCGGGGTTGACCTTGACGCCCAGCTCCTTGACGACCTCGCCGTTCATGAGCACGCGCCCTTCCAGGATGAGTTCGTCGGCCTTGCGGCGCGAGCAGATGCCGGCCTGGGCGATGTACCGGTTGAGTCGCACTGGGCCCATGGCCGACGGCGCAGGCGCCGGGGACGGACGCGCCGTCGATGCCGTGCGTCGCCCGGATACGGGCTTCTGCCCCCCTTTACCGAAGGACGAGCGCCGCTCGTCGGACCCCGGACGTTGATCGGACGGGGTCGAACGCCGGCCCGATGCACCGCCGCGCGGGTTGTAGCCCGTGCGCCGATCGTCCGGCGAAGACCGCCGGCCCGAGGGTCCGGGTCGTTTTCCGTATTCGCCGGAACTCGAGCGCTCGTCGGAACGCCGGCCCGAGGGTCCAGGGCGTTTTCCGTATTCGCCTGGAGTGGAGCGCTCGTCGGAACGCCTGCCACCGGTACCCGAGCGCTGTCCGCCCTGGCCGGATGTCGGGCGCGGCGCTGAACGGCGGCCGGAGCCCTGGCGCTGCTCGTCGGTGGAGGCGCGTCGTCCTCCCGGTCCGGTTCGCGGCCCGCCGGCGCCGGAGCGTCGCCCGGATCCGGTATCCCGATCGGTTGAGGCGGAGCGGGGATTGCCACCCGGTTTCCCGCCGCGGCGTGGACCTTCACGCGTTTCGTGATCTCGTTCTTCCGAGTCGTCCGAGTCGGTTTTTGAGCGGCGTCTGGGGGGAGGTGGCGTTTTCAAAGCGTTTTCTGGATACAAAAAAGGGCACAGCATGGGTGGGCTGCGCCTTTCGACGAAAAAAACGGACCGCGGGGTGGTTGCGGGTGTCTGCGGGTCGATGTTGCAAGCTGCACGGAGGGTGAGCTGTACGGTGTTGATTTCTACAACGGTGAGCTATACAACCGGGCGAGTGTGCCTACCAATATACGGGCCGGCGTGTTTCAAGACACGCGTCATCTGCAAAAGTTCGAGGAAGGCGGAGGGGGGGGGTGCGTGGAAGTGGAATTGCGTTCAGGCGACGGTCATGTGTCCGGGGCAGATCCTGAATCGAGTCAGGGCGACAGTCATCTTGTCCGGGGCAGATCTGAATCGGTTGGGGCGACGGTCGCTGTCAGGGCAGATCCGAATTGCGTTCAGGGCGACGGTTGTGCTTGTCCGGGGCAATCCTGAATCGAGTTCAGGGCGACGGTCATGCTTGTCCGGGGCAGATCCTGAATCGAGTTCAGGGCGACGGTCATGCTTGTCCGGGGCAGATCCTGAATCGAGTTCAGGGCGACGGTCATGCTTGTCCGGGGCAGATCCTGAATCGAGTTCAGGATACGGGACCGTCTGATGAATCAGACGGTCCCTAATTTTTCTTCTTGCGGTTTAGGAGGCCTTTTAGCCGGTCCTTCACCAGATCCTCGCCCTGGGACTTCAGGCTGTCCAGGTTGGTCGGGATGGCGACGGTGCTGTCGCCAACGGCGTCTTCGACCAGGCCGCCGAGGCGGTCGCGGGCTTCCTGCTCCAGGGCCGCTTTCTGGGCCTGGGCGAGGGAATCGAGACGCGCCTGTGCTTCCTGGCGCGCGCCGGCTACGAGGGCCGATGCGTGCGATTCGAGGCGCGTCTTCATCATGTCGCTGTTGAGGCGAAGCTCCGGGTCGTTGATGGCGCCCTGCGCCAGAAGGTCGAGCACGATGCGTCCGGTGGCCGGATCGACGAGGGCCGCGTTTGCCACGCCGGCTATCGGGCGAAGCGCCGCTCCGACGGGAGCTGCCAGGAGGGCATCTGAAGCCGAGGCGGGCAGGATGAGGCTCAGGGCATAGTCGAGCCGGCCGTCCAGCCCCTGCGTGCCGTTCAGTTTCACGGTATAGGCGCCGGCCTCGATGTCGAGGTCGCGCACCTGAAGCTGCTCGCCGGCGACGGAGAATGCATGCGACCAGTCCTTCAGCGCGAGCCGGCTGAGATCGGCGAGTCCGGTGAACGCGCTGAGTTTTTTCAGGATCGGCAGATCGCGCAGGCTCCCTTCCCGGGCCCCGAAGAGACCGGACGCCTGGATCGTTTCCATCCGGGGATTGAGAAGCGAGTCCATGCGAAGCGAGAACTTCGCCTGGCTATCGAACACCCCCTGAAAATAGCCGCCGACCTGGGCGAACTTGTTCACGGTCTCCATCTTCTCGAAGAAACGCGATGCATCTATGCCTTCCAGCTTGATGGCGCCGTCGAACGCCGGCGCCTCCGGATTCTGGGTGCTGAAGGCGATCTCGCCGGCCAGGACGCCGCTGAACAGCGCGGCGCTGATCCCCGACACCGTCAGGATGTCGTTCTCGAGATGCAGCTCGGAGCGCGCATCCCGCACATCGATCCCGCCATAGACCATCCGGTCCGCGGTGAGCCGGACATCCATCAGCACATCCGGGAGATCGAGCGGTTCGGTATCGGTGGTATCCTCCGGGATGAGTTCGTCGGCGTTCAGCACGGCGCTGTGGAGTTGCCCCCTGAAAGCCGGCACGGCGCCGCCGGGTTCGGACGCCATAAAGGCCATGTAATTCGACAGCGCCCCGTTCAGCGTGGCGTCGGTCTGGCCGGCCTTGACGACGATGTTTTCGAAGCGGATGGCGTTGCGATCCAGGCGGAGCAATCCATCCAGGGCATCGACCGGCTGGGGCAGGTCGGCGGACGCGTACTGGATGCCCTGCAGTTCGGCGGTGCCTTCGGCCTGCAGCGATTCCGGGGCGTCGATGGGACCCTGGATCCGGGCGTTGGTTTTGACGGTGCCGGCAAGCCGGGTGCCGGCTTCGAGCGGATAAAAGCGCGGGATGGACGCCAGGTCCGCATCGATCTGCAGTACGGCATCCACCGTGGTGGCGTCGCCGTTGACGATGCGGCCTCGCGACGTGAGGGTATTCCCTGCCGCGGTTGCGGTGAGCGAGGCGATATCGACCGCTTCGTCGGTTACGCGGGTATCGAGCTGGATGCCGGTAATGGCCTCGGGCAGGCCGGGATACTGGATGAAGCCGTCTTCGATTGTCAGATGCGCATCGAGGGCCGGATACACGTCATCACCCAGATCGCCTTTGAGGGTCGCTGCCAGCGCAAAGGCGCCGCGCGCCGTGATACCGTCGAGATCCTTGACGAGCCCTCTGGGCAGCAGGGACAAAAACCCTTCGATGGTGCCGTCGGGCGCATCGATGCGGAGATCGACCGCCATGACATCCTGGCTCCAGCCGGCGACCTCGCCGGCCATGGCGATGTCGAGCTGCTCGGCCCGCAACCGGGTAGAGCCGAGGCGGAGCACTTCGTTGGTCAGATCGGCTTCGGCATCCACATCGAGGCGTAGATCCCAGTCCCGCGCATAGGGCACGCCGGCCGATTCGTAGGTGAGGTCGTACGCCTCCACATAGCCCGAGATCGCCGTGACGTCGTCGAGGACGGCGCGGAGGTCGGCATCGAGGTCGGCGATGGCGAAGAAGGTGCCGGCTTCGTCGGCGTAGGCGAGCGCGCCGTCGCGGATCGAAATACGGTCGAGCCGGATCGAGCCGGATGCCGCCGCCGTGTCCGCCGGCGCGGCCTCCGCATCTCCACCCAGGCCGTCGAGCGTGGTTCGGCCGTCGCCGAGGGGTTCGACGAGGATGCGCGGGCCGATGAGTTCGATGGACGCGATCTCGATATCGTCGGCGAAGAGCGAGCCGAGCCGGGCGGCGGCCCAGAACTCGTCGATCGAGGCCAGATCGGGGCCGTCCGGCGTGTGGATCGTCAGGCCCTCCACGCCGATGCCGACGTGCGGAAAGGTGCGAAACAGGCTGAGGTGCACCGCATCGATCGACACGTCACGCTGGAGCGTCTCTTCCAGCGCCGGTTCGAGCAGGCTTCGGAGCCGGGCGTCGGACAGGTACAGGTATAGACCCACACCCGCCACAACGAGGAGGCCGAGTACGGAAAGAATGGGGATCAGTACGAACTTCTTCAGCGCAGTCATCACACGGCGATGGGTCAACCCTCGCTACGCGCCGGCTGCGCGGCCTCCCACGCCTTGCGTGATACCACCTCGCGCCGATGCGTGTAGTAGGATAGCCCTTTTTTGTTGCCTACCACGATATCCGGCAGGTCGTCGCCGTTGTAATCCTTCACGACGAGCTGAGTGCCGACACCCACTTCGTCGCCGATGAAATACGGAATAAAGTCCACGCCGGCGTCGTCCGACCGTTGTAGCTTAAACCAGTACAGTACCGAGGGTTCCATCTCGCCGGCGTCGCGCCCCATGTGGGCCCAGTAGCGCTTGCCCGTCACGATGTCCTTCAATCCGTCGCCGTCCATGTCGACCAGGGCGACGGCGTGCAGCCCGGAAAAGGCCACGCCGTACGGGTTTTCTGCGGGCGTCTCGCCCATGATCAGGTGGGGTTTAAAGTCGATGCCGCCGTCGGCGCCCTTTACCTGCTCGTGCCAGAGCAGGCCGTATCCGTGCGCGCGATGGCTGGTGATCACGTCGTTGTCGCCGTCGCCGTCGACGTCGTAGGCGTACATCTGGGAGCCGCCGTCGGCGAAGGGATAGGCGTGGTGCGTCCATACCGGATTGCCATCCAGGCTGGCCGGCTGCTGGAACCACCCGTTCGCCTCCATCACGTCGAGCCGGCCGTCACCGTCGACATCGCCGACGCCCATGCCGTGCGTGAACCGCTGCAACCCGTTGTCGTCGGCGATGGGCGTAAAGGTCCAGGGCCGTTCGGGATGATCCCAGTCCGGCTGCGCGTAGCCGTAACGCCCGTTGGAGACACAGATGAGCTCGGGCAGGCCGTCGCCCGTCAGATCCATAAAGGTGGGCGATTCGTTGCTCGTTTCCTCGAAGATCCGGTGTTTCTCCCAGGGACCGTCCTGCATCCCGGGGTTACGGTACCAGGTGGATTCCTGGCCGGGGAATCCGATAAAAAAGATGTCGTTCCGGCCGTCCCGGTCGATGTCGTACACGTAGGCGAAGAAGTTGTCCGAATACACTTCGATCGAGAACGGCTGCGGTTCGTAGATGGTGTGTCGATTCACGAAGTCCGGACCTTCGAACCAGAATGGGCCCGAGATCAGATCCATCACGCCGTCCCCCGAAACATCCCCGAACGTTCCGCCCTCGGCATAAAAGGTATCCGAGAGCTTGACGTGTTCGAAGGTGTGCAGCACGTATTCGTCGTGCATGAAAAATACGGCGGCGATGATGCTGCCCAGTACGGGAAGCACGAGGAGCATTCGATTGCGCTGGAGCATGGTCGGCCTGAGTAGGTGGATGGGCACGGCACAAGAACCATCCAAAGTAAGCGTTGGCGCATGTTCCGACAAGGGGCGAGCCCGTCCCCGCGCGCTTCCGTGTGCGAATGCGGCGCCGTTCCATTATCTTTCCGAGCCCAGCGCCGCCCCGGCCGGATACAGCCAGGGCCCGGCGCTCCTCTGTTTTAGCTCGGCCACATGATACCCCATGCCCATGTCTCCTTCTCCTCTACGCGTCGCCATCGTGGGCGCCGGGATGATCGCGGAGTACCACCGGAAGGCGGTGCTGGCTCAAGCCGGCCTCGGCGTGGAGCTGGCCGCCATGGTGCACCACGATGCCTCGCAGTTCGCCCGCATAGTTGAGCGTTATGGCGTGCCGTGCCGTTCGTTCGATGCGGTGCTGGCCGATCGCTCCATCGACATCGTGAGCCTGTGCACGCCCAGCGGCCAGCACGCCCAGCAGGCGCTGGCGGCCATCGCCGCCGGCAAACATGTGCTGGTCGAAAAACCGATGGCGCTGTCCCTCGCCTCGGCGGACGCCATGATCGCGGCGGCCGACGAGCGCGGCGTCTGCCTCGCCGTGGCCCTCCAGCGACGCGTCGACCCGTTGTTTCGGCGGATCAAGGACGCGCTGGAGGCGGGCGATCTCGGCGAACTCACGCTCGGGGTGGTGACGCTCCCGTATTTCCGCAACCAGGCCTACTACGACCAGGCCGAATGGCGCGGCACCTGGGCGCTCGACGGCGGCGGCGTGCTGATGAACCAGGGCATCCACATCATCGACCTCCTCCTCTGGTACATGGGCGACCCGGTGCTGATCCATGCCGGCGCGGACACGCTGCACCGTCATATCGAAGTGGAGGACGTCGCCGCGGCCGCGCTGCGATTCAGCAGTGGCGCCCTCGCAACGATCGCAGCGACTACGGCGGCCGGCCAGGGCTTCCCGCATCGCCTCGAACTGTACGGGACGCAAGGCGGCATCCAGGTGGAGGGCGAAGGCGTCGTGCGCTGGTCGGTCGACCCGGAGACCGCGACGATCGACCCGCCCGACCTGTCCGCCGGGGCTGGCGCCGGCGCCGGCGGTGACCCTCGGGCCATCTCCACGGCCGGCCACGAGGCCATCCTGGCCGATCTGGTCGGCGCGATCCGCGAAGGCCGCTCCCCCGCCATCGACGGGCGCGAAGGCCGGCGCAGCCTCGCCGCCATCATCGGGATCTACGAGGCCGCCGGGCTGCTGTGAAGGAGTTCAAGGTTTGAGGCTCAAGGTTCAACGATGAGCCTCCATTAAACCTTGAGCCTCAAACCTTGAACCTCACCGTCCGTCCCGTTCGATGACCAGGGCGGAGAGATCGTCGTCGAACGTGCCACCGGGCGCCCAGGCGGTGATCTTCTGGTCCAGCGCGGCGAGGGTTTCGGCGATCGTGTGGGATCTCATTTCGGCGAAGTGTTCGGCGAGGCGTTCCGGCGTGAACATGACCCCGTCCGCGTTTTCGCATTCCGTGACGCCGTCGGAGTACAGGATGAGCCTTCCACCGGGTTCGAGCAGCAGGTCGTAGGTCTCGAACTCCGTGTCGGCGATCCATCCGATGGGCATCCCGCCGTCGCCCACGAGCGTGCGCTCGCCGTTGGGCCCGATCAGGATAGGCGGCGGATGGCCGGCCTGTCCGAGATGGACCTGCCCCGTCTTCCGGTTGATTGTCCCATACACCATCGTGAAGTATTGCGAGGTATCGACGCTCTGGAAGCGGTCGTTGAGATGCTGAAGGACGTACTGGGCCGAGCGTTCTTCGGTCATCCGGTCGTCCTGTAGCGGCCTGGAGTCGCCCGGCGAAGTGAGCATCTTGGTGATGCTCACGGTGAGCAGCGCGGAGCGGATGCCGTGCCCCACCACATCGAACAGGTAAAATACCAGCGTGTCTTCGTCGCGCTCGAAGATATTGAGCATGTCGCCGGCCACGATCGAATGGGGTTTGTAGAGCCAGCCGGCCTGAAATTCGCCGCTGCGGTACATGGGAGGCGGCAGGAGATTGTGCTGCAGCTCGGCGCCGGCCTCGAGATCGCGCCGCATGCTGGCCCGCGCCTCGTTCAACATCAGATTCATTTCGAGGAGCGACTCGCTGCGCTGGGCGATCTCCTGCTCCAGCTTGACGATACGCTCGCCGGCTCGAAGGCGGGCATTGAGAATGGCCAGATTGACGGGTTTGGGGATGAAATCGTCCACGCCGGCTTCGAACGCCGCCAGGACATTCTCGTGCTCGCTAAAGCCGCTGAGCAGGATCGTGTAGATGTACATCCCCGGCGCCACGGTACGGACGAGCCGGCACAGATCGAGCCCGTTGATTTCGGGCATCTGCCAGTCCGTGATCAACATCTCGATCGGCTCCTGGAGAATCACCTCCCAGGCCAGCATGCCGTCCGACACCGCAATGACCTCGTGTCCCTGCCGGGTGAGCTCATGCTCGAGGAGGGCGCGGATGACCGGGTCGTCGTCGACGATGAGGATCTTCATGAAACGCAAAAAGGCACTTGGGTAGATCGGGGCCGGCGGCAGCGATCGCGCTCGCTGCACCGTGAGGTTGGTATCGTCGCCCGAAACGATGCCTCAAGCCCGTCGAACCGTGTTCAGTCGGTCTGCCGGCTCAATAAATCGGACGGCATGTCTCCCATCATGTTGAAGAGCGGCCCTCGCGCGAGGAAGTGGATGGCCTCGAGGACGAGCGCGTTCGACTGCACCGTGTACGTGGTCACGGGTTCGCCGTCGCGCAGCCTGTAGCCGGTCGCCCAACCGCGTTTGGGATGGTGAGACGGCGCGGCGAGGTCGCGCAGGGTACGGGCATAGTCGGTTTCGAAAAGGGCCGCCCACCCTATGGCCGCGCCGGTGCTGAAAAACGCGGCGTCTCGGACGTTTTCGCCGGCTTCGTTGACGCAGCGCCAGGCGCGGTTGTCCACGATGACGGCACAGCGGATCGGTTCGCCCGAGTCGTCGAGGTAGCCGGCGCCCACGGCCATCGCCTCCCCGGTTGTGGCGAAGCGCTGGCGCTGGACGCGGTACACCTGATAGGCCATCGGCAGGATCTGCCGGTCCCACCCGAGTTCGAGGCCGTAAAACAGAAAGGGATCGCTCGTGACCAGATTCAGCCCCTCCAGCGGAAACGACGGGCGGGTATCGACGGCGAGTTCCACCCCGTCGACCTCGGCGATGGTCGCATGGGAGCGGACCTCGGAGGCCTCGCGGGTGTCGAGGTTGTACAGCGAAAGGACGCGCGCCGCATACTCCTCGTATCCGATACGCCCCTCGCGGTGGCGCACGATGCGCCCGTTCCGGCTGAGGTGCGCGCCCTGGATCATGCCATTATCTGCGAGTTGATCGAGACGCCAACGACCCACGATGTCGCGGATCTGCGGCGTGAAATAGGGATATTCCCAGCACACGATCTTGAAACCGAGGAGCAGCCGGCTGATATCCAGGCCCGACCATCCGGTGCCGACCAGGTCGATGTCGCCGTCGCGGCCGATCATGCCCAGGCGCTGGATGTCGTAGGCGCGGTTGGGCAGCATGCCCTCGAAAAGCGGCATCTGAGAGAGCGTCGCGAGGAGCCGGCCCATACGGTCGTTGAAGGCCATGACATCGATGATGCCCAGGCGATGGGCCGCAATGGTGGCCATCAGGTAGGAGCCGACGTCGGACATGGTGACCGTGCGCCCGCCGGCCACGGATGCCGGCAAGCCCGTGCGGGGCGACGTATTGCGCTCAAAATACTGCCAGGCGGCCGCGGCCCACCGCGAATCCTCGGCGGTCATCGGCTGCGGACGTCGAACGGGAATGACAGGTTCGGCCGCCGCAAAACGTACCCACGCCGCCGCGGCGCGATCCTGCGACCGGTTGTACACGATCCAGGCGAAAAGCATCAGCGCCGCGATGGCCACGACGCTCACGACATACGTAAGCGTGGCGACGAGCCGCTCGCGCCGCCGGCGACGGCTTCGGCGAGTTCGGCGTCGGCGATGTGAGAACGGAGGATACACGGCGGCTCAGGGGATGTACTTGATGAGGGTCAGGCAGTTTTCATCTTCCAGGCGTTCGTACGCGATTTCGTCCATCACCTCGTGCATGATGAAGAGTCCCATGCCTCCCTCCGGCCACGACTGCACGATATCCTGCTCGAACGTGAGGGTGTGGGACAGATTGCCGGGACGCGGCCGCCCCCAATCGCGGATCACCATCTGAAGCCGGCCCGGGTGAAAGGTCAACTCGAACCGGATCGTACTCTCGGGCTGGAAGCCGTAGGCATGCTCGACCACGTTGTTGAGCGCTTCCACTATACCCAGTTCTATGCGATAGCTCTCGGCTTCCGACAGGTCGGCTAGCGGACACAAGGCGCGGAGCGTCTCACCGATCAGTTCGATGCAGTCCAGCCTGCTTGGGATTTCGAGTGCTATCGTGCGTGGGGCATCGACTGGCATGCAATCCCTTATGCGGCAAAGGCTTCGATGGCTTCAGGCTCCGTAGGGAGCATCTTGAAGATGCGGTCCATCCGCGTGAGCCGGAAGACGTCGGCGACAACCGGGCGTACGCCGTAAAAGACGAGCGAGCCGCGATCGCCGAGCAGCTTCATAGCCGTCACGAAAGCGCCCAGACCGCTACTGTCGATGAAGTTTACAGAGCCCATGTCGATGGCGATGTCGAAGACATTGCTATCGAACTTTTTCAAGAGCAGCGACTTGATCGCTACCGCGTTTTTGGCGTCCAGACGCCGTTCGAGAATCTCAATTACGAGGACATTCCCGACGTTGCGTTCCCGAGTTCTCATGCGTTTCCGAAGGATGATCGTTCAGACATAATCTGAATCAGAACATCGTCGGAAAATCGAACTTCTTAACTGATGTGATGGGGGATGGGGGATGCAGGATGCAAGATGCAGGATAGGAGGATGTGGGATGCAAGATGCAGGATAGGAGGATGTGGGATGCAAGATGCGGGATGCAAGATGCGGATCACCCATCAAGAGCACTGTTTCATGACGAACATCCTGCATCCTGCATCTTGTATCCCCCCGCATCCCCATCCCCCATCTCCCCGGCCGTCGGATCAGAGCTCGAGCCGGCCTTCGATGACGCTGTGGTCCGGAACGGTGGCCGGCGAGGCGGAGCGGTTGACGATGTGGACATCCCCCACCAGCCGCACCCCGCGTCCGAACCGGACGCGGCCTGTGACGTGGAGCGACGTGCAGGCTTCGAGCGAAGGGGCGCCGTGCGGCGTATGTTCGGCGAGCTGGTCGACCGTGCGGTAGTGGGCGGCGTCGAGATGCACCACGGGCACCTGGCCGGCACGGCCTGGGTGCATGCCGATCGTGTAATCCTCGTGCAGGAGGTAGGCGTCGGACTGCACCGCGAGCAGTTCGTTGGTGGTTTTCACGGGCGCGAAGCGCGAACGGGGCACCCGGATGGCGCCGGCGTCCTCGAAAAGCGCGATGGCGGCGCCCATCGCCGTTTCCAGCTGGTAGACGGGCGTGGAATGCGGGTCGCGGGGGTCGACGGTCTTGCTGTTCCGGATCATTGGCAGCCCCATCAGGCCGTCGTGTGACACCAGGAGACGCTGGAGTGCGTCGAGATCGATCCAGAGGTTGTTGGTATTGAAGTAGCGGTGCCGATGGATGTCCTGAAACGCGCCGGCATCCTCATCCGGGCACTGCGCGGATTCGCGGAGGACGAGCCCGCCCTCGCGCGACCGGGCCAGATGGCCGCCCTTGCGGTCCGCCGGCGTCCGGTCGGCCACTTCCATCATGAAGGGGAGCCGGTTCGCGGCGAAGTACCCGAGGATGGCTTCGTCGACGACGGCGCCGAGGTTATCGCTGTTCGAGACGAAGAGGTAGCGGTAGCCGTCGTCCAGCAGGGCCTCCAGCATGCCGCTGGTCACGATGGCGGTGTAGAGGTCGCCATGCCCCGGCGGGCACCATTCGAGCTGGGCGTTTTGCGGCCACTCGATGGGCTGGAGGGTATGCCGGGCGATTTTCGGGACCTTGTGCTGGAGGAAATCCAGCGGGAGGGTGCGGCTGACGCCGGCGTAGGCCGCGAGCAGGCTGCGGGAGTCTTCGGCCGTCGAGAAGCTGTTCATCAGCACGAGCGGCATCTCGCGACGCAGTGCCTGCCGCGCGATGATGTCCAGAAAGGTCAGGTTCTGCTTGACGCGCAGCAACGATTTCGCCCGCTCGAGCCCCATGCTGGTGCCCAGCCCGCCGTTGAGCTTGAGCATGACCGTTCGGGGCAAGGCCTCGATGCCGGCCTGCCGCTCCCGCTCGGACAGCTGCTCTGCGTCCGGCAGTGCCTCGACCGGCGCGATGTGCGATTCCGGAATGAGCCCCGTCTCCCCGCTCAGGAGTTGCTCGTAATAGTGCGCGAAGGCGCGAATGGCGATTTCTGGAAGCCCTTCCGCCTCCATCCGTTCCCGATACGGTGCAAATGCCTCTTGCGTAAATACCATGATCTATCAAGCATCACAATCAGTGCGAGGCCGCCGGTCGCGAGACCGCGGCGCAAAATCGGGTCGAACTCTGGGTGGGTGGCCAGAGGGCGCAAAGCATCGGTGGCGAGCGCACCTTCGGTATCTACTCCTCGCGCCCTGCGAGGAATGCAGACGCGTTTTGTTCGTGCGAACGCATCAAGGGTTCCCTCAGGTCCGATAATCCGTCCCTTCCGGGCACGATGCGCCTCCATGGCTGTATCGGCGCGTTGCGATGTTGCATTAGCGTCGCATTAAATATGTGCAGGATTTGACTTTTGTTCTGATATTGGACCGGGTCGGAACGACCTTTCGACTGAATATGCCCCGGTCTGGCGGCGATACTGTCAGGATTAAGGCCGCTATGTAAAGCATTTCTCGATATAGAGTTGACGATCATGTTCGAAGCGCTAGGATGGGAAGCGTGGTTAACGCTTGGTGTGATCATCGCCATGTTGACGGCCCTCATGAAAGGGATTGGCCGCCCCGAGATGATTCTGTTCGGTTCGCTCGCCCCGTTGCTGCTGACCGGCGTGCTCACGCCGGAGCAGGCGTTTTCGGGGCTGTCGAACAGCGCCGTGCTTGCCGTGGGCGCCCTGTTCATCGTGGCGGCCGGCGTGCAGAACACCGGGGCGCTGAGCTTTTTTGATCGGCTCATCTTTCCCCAGTCGCGGCGTCTTCCGCTGGTCTCACTGCGCATGATGGCGACCACGGCGGCGATGTCGGCGTTTCTGAACAACACGCCCATCGTGGCGATGCTCATCCCGCGCGTCCGCCTCTGGTGCGAGAACCACAACGTCTCCCCGTCCAAGCTGATGATCCCGCTTTCGTACGCGACGATCGTCGGGGGCATGACAACGCTCATCGGCACCTCCACCAACCTGCTGGTCGCCGGCCTGATGGAGCAGGCGGGGTATGAAGGGCTGGGCTTGTTCGACCTCGCGTGGATCGGCGGCCCGGCGGCACTGGCGACGATCCTGTATTTTGCCGTGTTCGGGCATCGGTTGCTCCCTACGCGCATCGAGCCGGGCGGCGCGGCGGACGAGGGCATGCATCAGTATCTGTTTGAGTTCGAGGTGCCGCCCGAGGCGCCGCTCGTTGGGAAGACCATCGAAGAAGCCGGCCTCCGGTCGCTCGGCGAGGCCTATCTGGCGCACATCATCCGCAACAAGGAAGTCATCCCCTCCTCGCCCGAAATGGTGATCCGCGAACGCGATCTCCTCGCCTTCCGCGGCAGCCCGGCCTTGCTGGACAGCCTGCTGGAACGGCAGGGGCTGCGGCCTGTCGTGGAAAGCATGGAGTCGGGCGGCCACATGACGCTGCCGATCTACGAGGCGGTGATCGCCCCCACGTCCCGGCTCGTCGGCTCCACACTCGTCGATGTCGACTTTCGGGAAGAATATCAGGGCGTCGTGCTGGGCATCTACCGGCAGGACGAGAGCATCGACAAATCGATCGGCCGGGTGGTGCTGCGGGCCGGCGACCTGTTGCTGATCGAGGCCCGCAAGGGATTCGACACCCGGTGGAATCAGAACCGGGATGAATTTTATCTGGTGGCACCGCGCCGGCCCGAGAAGATCCGTCCGCAGCGCGGCAAGGCGCCGCTTGCGCTCGGCATCCTTGTGGCGGTCATCGCCTTCGCCGCAGCGGGCGTCGCCTCGATCGTCACGACGGCGTTCATCGGCGCCATCGCCATGATCCTTACGCGTTGTCTGCGCGGCCGCGATGCCCGCGCGGCGGTCGACGTGCCGGTCCTGCTCGTGATCGCCGCGGCGCTGGGCCTCAGCAAGGCGATCGAAGGCAGCGGCCTCGCAGCCGCCATCGCCATGCTGCTCACCGAGCACGCAAGCGTCTTCGGGACGATCGGCGTGCTCGCCGCGGTCTATGTCGCGACGAGCATCCTCACCGAACTCATCACCAACAACGCGGCGGCGGCCCTGATGCTCGGCATCGGACTCAAGTCGGCCGAAAGCGTCGGCGCCCCTCCGGAGGCCTTCGCCATCGCGGTCGCGATCGCGGCCTCGGCCAGCTTCCTCACCCCGATCGGTTACCAGACGAACATGATGGTGATGGCCGCCGGCGGCTATCGGTTCGGCGACTTCTTCCGCGCCGGCATCGTCGTCAACCTCATCGTGGCGATCACGGCGATCACGATGATTTCGTTGTTCTTGCTATAAAAAAAGGAGCCGGGGCGGTGCGCCCCGACTCCTCAAGCCTTTTTTTCGTCGTCGGTGACCGCGCGAACGCCCGCTTATCCCCTACCGGCCGGCGCCCCAAAGTTGCGCAGGCGGTACGTGAAGTTGAGCAGGATGTACCGACCGAGCACGTTGGACTGGTTGTCTTCCACGTAAAACTCGTTGACGGTGCGCACGATGCTGGTGTTCTGATTGAGGATGTCCGATACCATCAGCTTGACCTCTCCCCCATTCCCCTTCAGGAATTTGTAGCCGAGGCCGGCGTTCCAAACCAGGTTGTCCTGGTCGTAGTCTTCTCCGAGGCCTGAGTACTGGATGGCATTCAGGTCGGTGTTCAGTACCCACGATTTGCCCAGCAGCAGGTTGACGCGGGCGCCGATGCGGTGATAGAGGTAGTTCGCATCGAGTTCGGGATAGACGGAGTTGCGCGCGATGCTGTACGTCAGCCCATAGGTCAGCGTGAAATCGACGCGTTCGCTGATATTGCTACCAATAACGGCACCTCCGTTGATGCCGTGCGTGTCGGCGATGTTTTTCTGGCCGTTGATCAGGCCGGGCGAATGGGATAGCGAGTACCCGGCGTTGATGTTAACGTTGCTCTTCAGCCAGTCGGTCGGCAGGCCGGCGGTCAGGAATGACCGCGCGTTCCAGTAGCCATCCAGGTTGACGGGCCGCGTGAATTGCGAGCCCTGGGCCAGCACGACGCCCGGTGCGATCGTCGTGTCGCGCGTCGCCAGAATCGACTCCGTGCTGATGTTGTTGCGGCTCTGGTTCAGGCTGGCGAACATCATGAACACGCGTCCGGTGGCGGGCTGCGTCTTGTTGAAACGCGCCACCAGGAAGTGCGAGAAGCTCTGCTGCAGATCCGGATTGCCGCTGCTGATACGGAGCGGATTCGTATTGTCGATCACACTCTGGAGCTGGGAGATCGACGGCGTGTTGGTGGACGTCCGGTAGAACAGGCGCAGGTTGTCCGTCCGGCTGAACCGGTAGTTGTACATCGCCTGCGGCAGGATATCCTGGAACGCGCGTTCGACGCGGTAGGTCGTCGGGAAGGTCTGGTCCCCGGTGAGGTCGACGTGCTGGAGGTCGACGCCGGCGGAGAACATGGACTTTTCGCCGCGCAGCATGTAGCGCAGGCCGGCTCGCTGACGGATCGAACGGCTGTCGAAGATCGTCGAGAGCGTCGGATCGAGAATCGTGTAGAGCCCCGTCGTTTCGTCGAGCGAATGGGTGGTCCGATCGGCATTGCTGTTCGTGATCGACGGGCTGTAGTTGATCTGAAGCTGTCCCTTCGCCCCGATCGGCTCGGTGTACTCGGCGCTGGCCGAAACGGTGTGGGTCAGTTCGCTGTTGTTGGAACGCTGATCGAGCGCGATGAGGAGGTCGACCTCGTCGTAGAACTCGTTCGACGCCAGCTGCTCCCCCTCCCCGTTTCGGTCGTTGAGGCCGAGGCTGACATTGAGCGAGGTGGTGCGGCCGGCCTTCGGGAAGCGATGCCGGTACAGGAGATTGCTGTTCGACGAGAAGCCGCGGTTGTCCGAGGCGTAGTTGTTGGTCGTGGCGCTCAGCGCCGAGCCGGCCAGCGTGTTCAGGCCCTGCAGAAGGCTGGCGGCGCTGTTGGACTGGTAGCTCAGGCGCGGCGTGAAGATGAACGAGTTTGTCTCGTTTACATCGTACTGGAGTCGGGCGGAGAGGCGATGGTTCATGTTCTCGCTCTTGCCGTCGCTCGACTCTTCGTAGAGCTGGGTCTGATCCGTGGTGAGAAAATACTCGCGGTTGAGCAGGACGTTGCTCGTGTTGTCGGACTTGTTGAAGAAGTAGCTGCCCGAAAGGCGGGCCTTCCCGCCGGCCCACTGATCCGAATAGTTGAGCCCGAACGCATTCGTCGCGTTGATGCCGCCCTGGTTGCCGACTAGGAAGTTGCCGGTGTCGCCGCCAAACCCGCCAAATCCACCGCGTCCGCCGCCGCCACCGCCGCCGCGATTGCCGCCCGGAGGTCTTCCGCCACCGAATCCGCCGGGAGGCCCTCCGAAGCCGCCCCGCCCGGTGTTGCCCACGACGCCGAGGATGTCCTCGTTGGCGAAGTTTTGCTGGTTGACGTTGTTGCTCAGCCCGATGATCGAGATGCGGCGATTGCCCTCGAAGATGCTCATGTTGCCGCCGGCGATGTAGCGGGTGTCGGACCCGTAACCGCCATAGATCTTCCCGAACTGACCGTTTTCGGTGCCGGTGCGCGTGATGATATTGATGGTGCGTTCCGAGTTGCCGTCATCGAAGCCGGAGAACTGGGCCTGGTCGCTCAGCCGGTCGTACACCTGGATCCGCTCGATCACTTCGGCCGGCAGGTTGCGCAGCGCTGCGGTGGGGTCCTCGCCAAAAAACTCGCGCCCGTCCACGAGCACGCGCCGTACGTTTTCACCCTGGACCTGGACCTGCCCATCCTGCACCACCACGCCGGGCATCTTCGCGACCAGGTCTTCCGCGTTGGCGTCGGGGTTGGTTTTGTAGGCGCCGGCGTTGTATTCCGTCGTGTCGCCCTTGATCGTGACGCGTTCCTGGGTTTCCTCGACCACGACTTCATCGAGCGCGATGCGGTCCTGCTCGAGCAGGACGAAGCCCAGGTTGAGGCCTTCCGCCGGCACGTCGATGCGTGTCTTTTTGCTCTTGTACCCGACGAACGAGAATTGCAGGCGATAGGCGCCCGGCTCGGGGACGGCGACGGAGAAGAAGCCGCGCGCATTCGTGGAGGTGCCCACCGTTCGGGTCGTGTCCTTGAGACTCGTCAGCACGACGTTCACCGCCGGCAGACGCTCGCTGGACGTTGAGTCCCGGGCAAACCCCGCGACTTCCGGATGGCCCGTCTGGGCCCATGCCAGCGACGGGACCATGAGCGCGAGAACGAGAAACAGTAGCCGGTATTTCATGCGAGGCAATAGCTCCCACTGGTTGAAACGAGGATGCTGCGGTCCGTTACGGCGGACCCAAGCTACAGACGTTTCAACGCAGGGATGCATTCCCCGGCCTCAACGATTGGTGTTAAATAGTGTTAAGAGTCACCGGCGAACGAAGTTCGCCGGTGTTGTTCAAGGTTTGAAGTTCAAGGATCAAGGCAAGGATGCCTCGCTTGATCCTAAATCCTTGATCCTAAATCCTTAATCCTTGAACGGCCCTCCCGCCCTCAGTTCACCATGCAGAATATCTCGGTCCAGAAATCGATCTGGATGTCTACCGCCACGCCGCCCTGTTCGGGGGTGCGGGCGTCTTCGGTCCATCTTCCGAGCAGGGGGTTCCAGTAGAGCGCCCTGTAGTGCCAGAATTGCCAGTACGTACCGGGCCGATCGGCTTCGCGGCTGTAGTGAACGAGATACCACCCTTCCCGGCTGGGTTGCGAGGCGCTGTACTTGATCCATTCCATGGCGTTGTCCGGCTCGTGGTGAAAGGGGACGCACGCCTGTATGATAGCGGCCCTGGCCGGGGGTGGACAAGAGCCGGATGGTAACGGTCTGGCAAAGGGTCTTGCCGGCCGAAAATGCGGGCTCACATGGATTCAAACGGGACGTTCATGACCGGATAGCGGCTCCAGTCCTTGTAGTCGAAATGCCACCATTCGCGGTCGTAGACGGTAAAACCGGCCTCCTCCATGACGTCGCGCAAGAGCTCGCGATAGCCCCGCTGCTCCGACGTCCCGCCGGGGTAGTCCGGGTAGGCCCTCGGCGAGAATTCGTCGTAGCCGCTCACCATGGGCACGAGGGCGCCGGTGCGGAGATCGTAGAGCCCCATGTCGATCGCGCAGCCCCGGTTGTGGCGGGACCCGTTGGCCGGGTTGGCGACGAATTCCTTCTGGTGATCCGGGGTGGCGTCCCAGAACATCCGGGTGACCGCCCAGGGGCGGTAGGCGTCGTAGACGACGATGCCGAGTCCCTCCGCCCGGAGCGCTTCGCCGGCGCGCAGAAGAGCCTCGGCGGCCGGTCGCTGCATGAAGGCGCGGGCCTGCTGGTAGAAGACCTCGCCCATGAAGTTGTTGGTCGTGGCGTAGCGGATGTCCAGGCGCAGCGATGGGTCGAGTGTGATGAGTTCGACGAGGTCGGGTTCGCGCAGCCCGGCCGGCTGGGCCGGCGGCTCGGCCGCCAGGGCTTCGGCCCGCAGCAGCTCCACCGGACGCACCGGCTCGATCTTGAAGGTGTTGCCGCCTTCGGGTTCGATCCGACGCCGGACGAAATCGACCCCGACGAGCGACGCGTTCGTGCCCTCCCCGCGCGCATCCCGGGAAAAGGTGAGGGTTTCGTCGGGATAGAGTCCGTACGCCGGCATGCGGTAGACGTCCCGGCTTACCTGCGTGAGCGGGTAATAAAAAAACCATTCGATGAGCGACCACAGCTGCCCATCCCGCTCCAGGATGTAGAGGGTATTGTGGTCCCAACCGTATTCGCCGATGAGGCCGGCGAATTCGGGCCGGGGGCCATCGGGAATGGCGGGGGGAACGCGGCGATAGACCACGCCGGCGCCGTCGACCAGCGTCTCGCCGCGCGGAAGGAGCGTATAGCCATGTCCCAGCCGGTCGTCCGTGACGAGCGTGTCGCCACGGCTCCGGAGACGGTGCCGCTCGGTGCCGTTGAAGAGATACAGCGCACCGTTGCGCTCGATCAACTCGCGCACGACGCCATCCGCCTCGTACCGCCCGTCGAGACTCCGCGCCCGCAACGAGTCGACCGGTTCCGTTTTTTCGTACGCCGGCAGCGGCTGCCCCGTCCGGCGCGCGCGGAGGAGACGCAACGCATAGTCTGCGATCCGGTCGACGACATCGTTCGAGGCATCCATCGTGCCGACGACCGCCACGCCAAGCTGTTCGTCCGGCAGGGCCGCGATCCGGGTCGCATAGCCGTACATCACCCCGCTATGCTGCACCCGGCGTGCGCCGTCAAACGCGCCGACCGAAAAGCCGAGTCCGAACCCGCTATCGCTGCCGGCGAACTGGACCGTCCACATGGTATCCAGGGACGCCTTGTTCAGCACCTCGACGCCATCCGGACCGACGCCGTCGTTAAAGAGCACGGTCATGAACTGGCCGAGGTCGGCCATGGTCGTGTACAGGTTTGCGGCCGGCGCCATCCCCAGCTCAAAAACGGGCGCCGGGAAAACGCGGTCGTCAAACGTCCACATATAGCCTTCGGCCAGCCGCTCGCGCAACCCGGGGCGCGGTGCGAAGCTGCTGCTGCGCATCCCCAGAGGGCCGAGCAGGGCGCGATCCACATAGTCGGCAAACGGTTCGCCGGTCACGACCTCCACGACCCGCCCGGCCACCGTGACGGCGGCGTTGGAATATTTGGTTTGCGTCGTGGGTGCGTAGACGAGCGTGGTGCGGTTGAGGCTCTCCACCGTGGCGGCGATGGACGGCTCCGTGGGATCGAAATAGTGCCCGACGGGCGGTTCGCGCACGATGCCCGATCGATGGCTGTGGATCTGGCGCAGCGTAATGGGCGTGCCGAAGGGGTTGGCCGGCTGAAAATCCGGCAGGTAGCGGGTGATGGGCGCGTCCAGATCCAGCCGGCCCTGCTCGACGAGCTGCATGACGGCCATCGCGGTAAACAGCTTGGAGAGCGACGCGACGCGGTAGACGGTTTCTCCGGTCGCCGGCGTCGACGATGCCGGCTGCGCCACCCCGTAGCCGCTGGTCCACACGACCTCCCGGCCGTCGACCAGCGCGATGGAGAGCGACGGGATATCCTTGTCCGCCATCTCGTAGCGGATGTAGGCGTCGAGCGCCGTCATGACAGGATCGACATCGGGTTGGGGCCGACAGGAGGCCAGCACGATCAGGGTGGCAAGGATCAGGCGAGGCATGCACCGTACCGGTCAGGTGGATCGGATCGAGCCGCAAGGTACGTACTGGGTGCAATTGGAGCCGGAACCTTCTCGAAAAGATCACTGTCGGGCCGGACCTCTTTCCCGGACGATGGCTATCATGTTCGCTTCTTTTTCTCCGTTGCGTTTCCCTGCCATGGATTCATCCACGACGCCGCCGGCTCGCTGGGCGCTCGTCCTCGCCCTGGGCAGCGTCTATTTCATCTGGGGT
Source organism: Rhodothermales bacterium (assembly GCA_041391505.1). NCBI lineage: Bacteria > Pseudomonadati > Rhodothermota > Rhodothermia > Rhodothermales > Rhodothermales bacterium. The sequence continues at coordinate 133,025 of JAWKNW010000013.1, read as the reverse complement.
TCGACCTATCTCGCGATACGGTACGCCGTCGAAACCATGCCGCCGCTGCTGCTGCTCGGCACGCGGTTCGGCATCGCCGGCGCCCTGCTCTATGTGTGGCTCCGCCTCCGCGGCAGCGAGGCCGGCTCGTTCTCGCAGTGGCGCACGGCCACGCTCGTCGGCACGCTCATGCTCGGGTTCGGGACGGGGACGGTGGCCTGGTCTACCCAGTACATCCCGTCCGGACTCGCCGCGCTCCTCATCACCACGGTCCCGATGTGGATGGCGCTGCTCGACTGGATCTGGAAAAAGGGGACGCCGCCCAATACGCTGACCGTCGTGGGGTTCATCGTCGGCGGCATCGGCGTGGCGCTGTTGTTCGACACGCGCACGATCCTCAACGGCGACAGCGTCAATCTGATGGGCGCGCTGGCGACGCTGGTCGGGGCGGTGTGCTGGTCGGTGGGGTCGCTCCACGGCCGGAGCGGCGGCTTGCCGTCGGACCCCTTCCTGTCGACCGCGATGCAGATGCTCGGAGGTGGCGCCATGCTGACCCTCGCCGGCATCGTCTCGGGTGAACTCGCCGACGTACACGTGGCCTCGTTCACGGTGCGCTCGCTCGTGAGCTGGGCCTACCTGCTGTTTTTTGGCTCGTTGATCGGCTTCAGCGCCTATGTGTGGCTCCTGAAGCATACGACGGCGGCCGTGGCCACCACCTATGCCTACGTCAATCCAGGCGTAGCCATCCTGCTGGGCTGGCTCATCGGAGGGGAGCGGGTGACCTGGCGCATGGGGATGGCGCTGGTGCTGCTCGTGACGGCGGTGGCGATCATCAACCTCTTCGGACGGCGCCGGCCGAAGCCCGTCACCCTGCCGCCCAATCCTTCCGCGGCGCTGCCGGATGAGGAGTCCGACTAGGCATTCCGACGGCATCCCGATCTTTGTGCCTGATGACCTGTTTACGTCTTGTTTTGATTCGAAAGCAGGGATATGTTAGCGGTGACTTAATTCCATCCCCCCACCGCTTCATCGATCATGGATAATCAGTTCGCGTGGAATTTTATTCTGACGGAAGAGCAGCGTCAGAAAGAAAAAGCCCGACTACTCCAGCTGGCCGCTCAGGCCGGCACCCGCGCCAAGCTGTTTTTCTTTTTCGGCGCCCTGCTGTCGATCGGTATCTACCTGACTTTTTTCGGCACGGAGTTCGGCGAGGAGCTGCGGCTCCGCAATCGGGTCGTCACGGGCACGCTTCGGCTCACCGACTCCCGGACGCAGCACACGATCGACCTCTATCCGGGCGCCACCTACGCGATACGGGACAGCACGGCCTTCATCTATCTCGTCTCAAGCGGCGACGTACGTGGCACCGTGACGCGGCGCGATGCCCGCGCCACCTCGATCAAGGATCATGCATGGCAGCACGCCCTCTACGTTTCCGTTGGTGTGCTGTTCGCCGCCCTGATCGTGGGGTACACGCACAAGTTGCGAAGCGACTCGTGGTACCGCGCCGCCGCGCAGCTGTGAGGCCGGCACGCCCTGGCCTCAGTTGAGGAAGGTGTAATTCAGCTTGATCAGGAAGACGTTTTGCGGGAAGAGGGCGAACGTATCGCTGAACTGATTCCCGATCGACCGGTCGTACGGCGAAGCCCCCCAGGGCGCGAGCGGATTGAGGCGATCTTCACCCTGCCGGCCATGGGTCCAGACGAGAAAGAGCCGTGATCCGGGCCGGTACTCCCAGCGGAAGACGAGGCTGGATTGGAAACTGTTGAGCCCGAACTCGTTTCGTTTCGGAAACGCGGGATAGTCCAGCAACACGTCTCGGCTTTGTTGCAGCTGGAACCGGTCGTACGTGCCGCGCGCCGCGAAGATCTGACCGTAGTATTGCACCGACAGATTCCGGGTGAAGGTGACGGTGCTGCGCAGTGTGAGGTCGAAGGATCGGGTATCCCGCGTGCCGAAGATCGACACGTAATAGCGATCCGTCGCGTAGGGCGTGGCCCCCGCCAGCAACGCGTCCAGCGCGCCCCCGTCATCCGGCATCGTCACGTACTGCGGGTCGGCCAGTTCGTCGGGCGCCAGGGATTCCAGCCCGATCCGCCACGTCGTGCCGTCGCGCCAGAAGGATTCGTTCGACGCCCACGCCGGCACCGCGCTGCCCCAGGCCGTCTCCATCTGACCCGAGAGCGAAAGCATCGGGTTGACGTTCCATCGCCCCTCGAGGCCGAGTTCCACCTCGCGCCCGCCGCCGCGATACGTCTTCAGATCCAGACCGGGTTCGAGTTGCCACGACCGCCGTTCGTCCGTGCGGATGCTGGTTCTCAGGCCAAAGGACGCGGGTTTTTTCCAGGCTAGCAGCCCCCGCGACTCGTAGAGGTCGTAGCCGCTGAACGGGTTTTCGTACTGCAGCCCGAGGCCGATCGATTGCAGGTTGCGCAGCGTCCATCGTGAGCCGAAGTCGAACTCCTGCCCGAGGTCGAGCCCGGATTCGTACGAAACGCGCTGGTTAACGACGAGCCGCGTGAAGGCGCGGAGAAACGGGCCGATGGGCTGTCCGCCATTCAGTTCATGCTCTATGCGCGAGATCAGCGCCACGAAGTTGTTCTCGCGCAGTTGGCCGAGATCGTTCGGGTTAAACGTGTCGCTGAATACGTCCAATCCACCGAATCCATTCCACGCTCCCTGGCGTTTGCGCAACCACACCTTGCCGGCAAACCCGGTTTCATCCTCGAGCCGCAGTCCCGACCCCAGAAACGACCGGTTCGTCACGGAGAAAAAGCCTTCGACGTCGTACGCGTTGTCGCGGAAGCGCAGATCCCAGTCGAGTCCGCTGGCGAAGGTGCGCAGATGCTGGCCGTCATCGATGTCGGCGCCGTCGTAAGCCGTCACGATCGCGCCGGCCGACGAGTACGTGCCGATGCGCTGGATGATGCGCCCCACGCCGAACGTGCGATCCGCCCGAAAGCGATCCCCGGTCATCGCCCCCAGCACGCCGTAGGACAGCCCGGATTCGGTCCGCCCCGAAACCTTTGTCGCGCCGATGATCGGCGCATCCGCCCCGATCCGGCGCGTGTAGAGCAGCTGGCCCGGGCCGGCGGCGAATTCGTAGATCTGGATCCCCTCGACAAAAAACGGGCGGCGCTCCTGGAGAAACGTTTCGAACGCCGTGAGATTGAGGACGGCGGGGTCTGCTTCGACCTGGCCGAAATCCGGATTGATGGTGGCATCCAGGGTCACGTTCGTGCCCAGACCGATCTTGACGTCGCCTCCCACGTCAACCGATCGGCTGCTGGTCGAGGTGCCGGGCACCTCGGGATGCTCTTCGGTCTGTAGCCGGCTGACCGTATACGGGGAGACCTGCACGTTGCGCCGCGGGTTAACGTCCCGAATCCCTTCAAGCCGGGCGAAACGGGCGAGCAGATTGTCGCGCTCGATCCTCGGCACATAGGGCCACTCGGCCTGTTCGCCGAGCCGGGGAATGCGGCGGATAAAGTGGATGCCCCAGGTCTGGCGGTCGGCGTCGGAGAAGCGCAGCATGCTGTACGGGATGCGCAGCTCGGCGGTCCAGCCCTCCGGGGAGAGCCTGGCGCTGGAATACCAGATGGCGTCCCAGGAGGGATCCATGCCGCGCGGAATCGCGCGGTTGTTGTTGCCGCCCTGGCCTCCCCCCGCTCCGCCGCGATCGGTGCTCTGGAGCAGGGCGTCGAACTGGATGCCGGCGGCGTTGACGCCGAAGCTGTAGGCCGTCTTGTGATCGAAGTACGCATCGATCGAGACGAGAAACCAGTCGGCCCGGTTGTAGTCGTCGCGGCGACCGAGCGCGCGCTCGATCAGGGCGGGCTCATCGTCGAACAGCGTCGCGCCGATGTAGATCGCGTTGTCGCCATACACCACCCGCACTTCCGTACGCCGGGAGGCCGGCGCGCCGTCGATCGGTTCCGACTGCCTGAAGTCGCTGATGGGGGCCGCCTGCTGCCATACCTCCTCGTCGAGCACCCCATCCAGCACGATGGACGATGCGATCCGCTCGGCCTGCATGCGCGCATCGTCGCCGGCGGTCGTGGTGGAGCGGGTCTGTCCGATCGCGGGACTCGCCGCGCTTGCGAAGATAAAAAAGGCGCCTGCGAGCACCGCGTGGACAGATGGGTACGACATGGTTCACCAGGAATATCAGACATCGGTTCAACATCCGTTTTTACCCCGGAAGGGGTGTTAACAGGCTGAAAAACCGATGTAAAGCATGTAAAATCCCACTCAAACGATACAAAAGCGCCAGCACCCCTGTTTCCAGAGATGCTGGCGCGAGATCGGTGCCGGAGTCGACCGACGCTCAGTCGTTGACCCAGCAATAGCGCGTCACCTGGGCATTGGGACCGGGATCCCAGAACCCATCGTATTCGGCGACATAGATACATCCGTCGGGCCCGAGCTCCATCGAGATCGGCGTGCTCGTCGTGAGCTGGTCGAAGATCTTGACGTTCTTGAGTCGGGTGGTCGTCGTGGAGTAGTTGAGCGGGTTGTTCTTCGTCATCCGCTCGTCGTCCGTCGTGTAGGTGCCCTCCACGATGTCGGCCCACTTGATCCAGCGGCGGGACCAGTCGTAGACGAGGGCCTTGTTCTGGAAGATCGCCGGGAAGGCGCCGGGGCCTTTGTAGCGGTAGATCGGTCCGAACGTCGCCGAACGGGCGCCGCCCTGGTCGTAGCGGTACTCCCAGATCGGCGGATGGAAGTTCGGGATTTTGTCCGGCGTCCATTCATTGTAGAAGAGCCGGCCGATCGAACGCGGCCATCCGAAGTTCTCGCCGCCCTTGGCCACGTTGTACTCGTCATAGTCGTACACGGCATCCGGGCCCACGACGCCGATCCAGACGGATTGCGTCTGATCGTCCCACTTGATGCGGTACGGGTTGCGCAGGCCGTAGGCGAAGATCTCCCAGCGGACGCCGGGCTGGCCGTAGAACGGGTTGTCCTTCGGGATCGAGCCGTCCTTGTTGATGCGCAGCACCTTGCCGCGCAGGTCGGTCAGGTTCTGGCTCGTCCGTTCCGAATCCACGATGCGGGACCAGTGGATATCTTCTTTCAGATCGTACTTCTGGGCAAAGGCCTTGATGCGGTCCTCGCTGATCTCCCATTCGGGTTTGGTGCCCGAGTAGCCGGTATCCCCGGTCGAGATGAACAGCGTGCCGTCCGCGCCCCATTCGAGGTCGCCGGCCTGGTGGCAGCACTGCGGCTCGGTCGGGACGCGCAGGATCACCTTCTCGGTCGAGAAATCGATGTTGTCGTTGCGATACTCGTACCGGTACAGCGTATTGATGAAGGTCTCCGGCTCCGCGTAGAAGATGTAGACGTAGGGCTCGCCGTTGTAGAAGTTGGGGTCTACCTCGATGCCGTAGATGCCATGCTCGATGCCGGTCGGTTCGGTCGTCTTGATCGTGGCCAGAAGCCGCGTCTGTTTCGTCTGGGCGTCGTAGCGATGAATCTTGCCGCGCAGTTCGGCGATCCAGACGTTGCCGCGTTCGTCGACGGCGATGTCGTCGGGCCAGACATCCGCTGCGATGACTTCCTTGACGCGATGGCCGCCGAAGTCGGCGTCGACGCGGCCGGCGACCATGCGCATGCCCTGCAGCACGTGGCGGATGAACGCCGGGTTCTGCCAGACCTCGGCGAAGTGCCCGAGCTTCGTCACGAACACCTTGCCGCCCTCGTACTTGCGAATCCAGGAGATGGGATAGTCGTTGCGTTCCTGGTCGGCCGGCTCTTCCGTGACCCCGACGCTCGCCATGTCGAGCGAGGCCAGGACGCGGGAATTCCAGCGCGGGTTCTCGTTGAGGACGTAGATCTCGTCCTTCAGTTCGAAGGCGTTACCGAGGTGGCTCATGGCCGGATTGGTGGGCTCTTCGACGACGATGCGGACGTCCTGCGTCCACGGATGCGCCTTGAAGAGGCCGCCGCCGACCATCGTCTCGTATTCCTTCCAGTCGTACAGCGCGTCGAGGCCGGCATGCGCCACGGCGACGCCCTTTCCGGCCCGCACGAACCGCATGATGGCCTGGCGCTGCGCGTGGGTGACGCGCGGGCCGTCGTCGAGGCGTTCTGCCGGGCCCGTGCGGGTGCCGGTGAGCGGCATCTCATTGGTACCCATCTTGACCACGCCGGTCAGCGCGTCGCCGTCGATGGATGCCACGGCCGTGACGTCGCCGGCGTTGCCGGCCGACCAGACCAGCGTCAGCTGGTTGCCGGTCAGTTTCACCGCCGACAGCGCCGACGGCGTGGGCTGGCCCTCCATCTGCATATTGCCCGTCAGCGACGACGCCGTACCGGAAAGCGCGATTTTGCCTTTCGTGACGCCGCGGCGGCCTTCGTACGAGATGTCGTAGTTCCCCCAGTTGCCGACCATCGGGTCGGCGGCCGCCATCCGTTCCTCGTCGGTCAGGTCGTTGGCCGTGCGCAGGGTGGAGTTGGCGAAAAAGAGGACGTCATACTTCGCGAGATTCGCGTCGTTGAGGTCCTCCAGGTTCTCCGTCATGTCGAACAGGAATTCCGTCGTATCGCTGGCGGCCTGCATGACCTGCCGGGCCGCTTCGATCGACTCGTGCCGATACCCGTGGGTAGCGGTGATCATGAGCACGCGGATGGCTCCGGGTTTGTCCATGACCGTCATCGTGGCGGTATTCTTCGCGCCGGAGCATCCGTAAAGGATGACAGCCAGCAGCAGGACAAACGGTATCCGTAGGGTTGATTTCATGGCAAGATGTAAAAGCTAGAACCGAAAAGGGTCGGACGAGTGGCGCGGGAAGGTCAGGGCAGGCTCACGCCGGCCAGTTTGGCGTGCTGCAGGGCCGTCTCAAGACCGCCCTCCATCATGGTCGGTTCGACCGAGCCGTTGCCATTGGCGTCGACGCCGGCGCGCACCTTTTCCAGCAGCCGCGTCATGCCGGCGGCGTGTTGCCGCGCCGTGGCGACGTCGGATCCGTATGTGGTCTTGAGGATGTTCAGCGCCTGGGAATAGGCTTCGTGGAGCCATCCGGTATCAGCCGTGGACAGCCAGAATTCGGTCGGCGCATCCCACTCGGAGGTGAGATCGACGCGGGGCATGCCGCCGCGTGCCGGCGCGTAGTCCATCCGCATCCACCCGATCACATTGCTCAGCGCGTTGGCGACATGATCGTAATGGGCCTTGCCGGCTTCCGCCTCGGCGTTGATCAGATCGCGGACGTACAGGCCTCGCCCGACCATACCCATCATGGCGGGATCCTGGACGGCGCCGGGCAGCACGCCGAACTTCTCGGGCGTTTCCAGCTCGAAGTCGTCGGTATCCGACTGCCAGCGGCTCTTCCAGTCGAGCACCTTCTCGGCGCCGCCGCCGTCATGGTCGGCCAGACCGGAAGGGGTGCCCCAGATCGCGGCGAAGACCAGGTCGGCCTGGCGCTTGACCTCGGCGACGGTGGTCGCCGCCTCGGCCTTCTTGCTGGCCGCGAGCGCGTCCTTGCTCAGCTGGTCGATGGCTTTGAGGTGGGATGCGATCTGGGTTTTGGCGTTCTGGGCCTGGGCCGGCGTGGCCAGCGCGCCCAGCCCGAGGGCTGTCGCGGCGAGCCACATCCAGAAGCGGTTCCGGAAGACCGGGCGGACCCGCGAGGGGGCCAGACCCGGCTGGGACACGCGGAGCAGGTTGGCTAGGAGCCTGAGCATACGTATGGTCATCTTGGATGGAGGTAGTCGGTGAAAACGTTCACAACGGTACACATGGGGCACGGCGGAGGCAGGCGGCGACGCGGTCAGGCGCGTACGCGCAGGATGCCCCGCATGGTGGCGGAGTGCCCGGGAAAGGTGCATACGAACGGGTAATCACCCGGTATCGAAGGCGCCTCGAAGTATATGGTTTCTGCCGTTGCAGGTTGTAAAAGGCTTGTAAAGAACAGGACGTCGGCCGCATCCGGGACATAGCCCAGCTCCTGGCCGCGGATGCCGATGTCCATCGCAGCCGCGGCCACCTGGTCCGCGGCGTCGGGCATCGTGATGACGACGTTGTGCATCATGTCGTCGACGTTGTCGAACGTGAAGGCGATGCGCGAGCCGGCCCGGACATCGAACCGGGTATCGGAGTAGCGGAGCCCGGGCTGGGTGCTGAGCCGGAGCGTCTGATCGGGGCCGGACGTCCAGCTCGCCGGCTGGGCGGTCATGTGTTTCCGCGCCCGGTCACCGCCGGCGCCCCCCGTGCTCGTTGCCGCCTCGCCGCCGGCGGCCGCGAGGGTCGCGCCGTCCGGGATGTTGTTGAGGGTGTAGAAGGCAAAATCGTGCAGGAGCGGCGCGCCCGACTGCGATGGCAGGTCGCCGAGGCGAATTTCGTGGATGTAGCCCTCGCGCAATCCGTCCACCACCAGGCGGGCTTTCAGCCCGTTCTCCGACACGGAGACCTGCCGAACCGGCAACGCCTGGATGTTGATGGCCGGGCTGCCGTACGTGTTGTGGTACTGGTACGCAAAGCTCTGCACGGCATACATCGCGGGATCGGCCGCGGCCGTCGGGTCCGCCGGCTGGGTGAAGACGATCTCGAACCCGTCGGGCATGGCGTGGATCTCTTTCATTTCGAACGGCATGTTGCCGGTCCAGGCCAGCCGCTGCAGCGCGAACGGCGCCTTGCCGGTGGCATCCCAGCCGCGGCTTGTCTGCCCGACGAACAGCGACTGGTCCTTGCCCCAGGCCGTACGCAGGATGCCGGAAGCGAATCCCTCGAAGAACGGGAAGTTCGCGCCCTGGTAGGCGCCGTCGATCTTCTCGAGGTACACGCGCATCAACTTGCTATGACCCTGATCCCCCACGAACAGCTGATCGGCAAACGGGCCGAAACCGCCGTCTGTCACGTCCTGAATGATCGCGGAGGTCGAAATGCCCATGATGGTATGGGGAAACCAGACCGCCGGGAGCTTGAGCGGCTCGACGGTCTTGGCGGCCTCGATCATGGGCTCGTTATTGTTGGGGATATCCTCGTAATCGAGCTGGAAGTACGACCACTCCGGCTCGTGCGTCCACTTGAGTCCGCCCGGATGCCCGAGGAAATCGCCCGGCTCGATGTGCGAGATCCACCCCGAGCCGATCCAGTCGCCCTGGTTTTCCCCATAAAAGATGTCGCCGTTCTTCAGCATGCCGATGCCCGCCGGCGAGCGGAAGCCCACCGCCATCGGCTTCATATCCCCCTTGGGCGTGATTTCCAGCGCCCAGCCACGCCATTTCGCCCGGCTCTCCCCCCGGTCGAACCAGCCCAGGTTGAGCGAGACGAAGAAATTGCCGTTCGGCATCAATAACGGACCGTACGAATACTCGTGGTAATTGCCGGTCAGCGGCCAGGAATAAATGGCTTCGAACGAATCGGCGCGCCCGTCGCCGTCCTTGTCTTCCATCTTCGTGAGCTCGCCGCGCTGCGAGGCGTAGAGGGCGCCCTCGTGCGAGAGCAGGCCGAGCGGCTCGTGCAGACCGCGTGCGAAAAGGTCGAATCGCGGCGCTCCGGGGCGGTCGCCGTAGGCATTGTCGATGAGCCAGACTTCGCCGCGCCGCGTCGCGACGGCCGGCCGTCCATCGGGCAGCATCGCCAGCCCCCCCACTTCCAGCACGATGCTGTCCGGGATGGCCACGTCCACCAGCTGGTAATAGTAGCCCGTTTCCCCGGGCGCATGGTCGAGGGGATCGCCGGGCGGAGCCGGCGGCGCGCACGATCCGAGCAGACCGATCGCGGCGAAAAAGAGTGCGGTACATGCCCCGGCAACGCGCCGGGTGGATGGATGCGTAGTCAACATGCCCTTCTACCAGACCAGATCGTAAGAAACGAGACCGCCATTCCCGAGCTCGACGCCGACGAGGAGTTCGCTTTTCCCGCCCACATTGCGGACGTAGGCCTGCCCTCCCTGGAGATGCTCGATATAATAGCGCTGATTATCGACGGCATAGGCGCCGCCCGGAAGCATCTCGATGGCGTCCCCTTCGGCCACGAAGACCCACACCTTCCCGCCGGCCGGCTTGCCCGACAGCGCGATGCGGCGCGTGTACATCGTCCCGCCCTCGTCGGGTGTTAGCTGATCGAGGACCTTGACCCCGCCGGTCTCATACGAAAAAACGGGGCGCTCGCCCGCGAGGCTGTAGCCGCTGAAATGATAGTCGGCCTCGCCTTCGGGCCAGGGCGCGCTGTCGTCGCTGAGCACGGCAACGGTAGGCCAGCCGGCCAGCTCGATCAGGCTCCCGAGCGGGATGGCGCTCTGCATCTCGCCCCGCTCGTACCACATCGGCGAGGTGTTGACGAAACGCCCTTTCCAGATGCTGAGCAGCGCGCCGGACCCCATGTCGTACGCGTAATGGATGCCGGTCGGCTCGCCGACAGACATCGCGTGGGTCCGTTTTTCGCCGCCGTGCACCACAAAATTGCGCTGGATCAAGGGGCCGCCTTGCGGGGCGATCTCGAAGGCCGCGAACGCGTCGGCCGGAAGCGAACCGGGCGCGGTCAACTCGGTCCGCAGCAACCCTGGTCCTGAGACATAAAACCCGAGCGCGGTAGGCGCCGCGTGCCAGTTACCCTTCGCGTACGTCAGCACGAGACGGTGCGCCCCTTTCGTGAGGCGAACCCGCGCCGCGCGCCGATCGAACTCGCCGGGTGCTGCGACGTTCGGGTCGCGGTCCGTGAGGACCGTCTTGCCGTCGATCTCGAGTCGCACGCGGGCCGTATGCGCGACCTCGAAGACGTAGTCGCCGGCAACGGGCGCCTGCAGACTGCCCGCGTACTGCAGGGCAAATTGTTTGATGTCGGATGCGCTTCCGGCGTCGATCGACGTGGCCGGCCCCTCCTCGACACGATCGAGCTCTGCGAGATCGGGCATCTGATAGTCGAACCGGCCGGTGTAGTAGGCGCGCCGCAGATCGGTCAGCTGGATCTGATCGGCGCGGTACAGGCGGTAGGAAATATGGCGCAGCGCGACCGGTCCATGATCGCCCTGGATCATCAGCGGGCCAAGCGGGGCCTCGTCATCCCAGGCCGACGAGCGCGTGGGGCCGGTCAGTTCCACATTTTCATGGAGCACGATGCCGTTCAGCGCTACCTGCACGAAGGCGGCATTCCGGATCTTCTTCCCCGCCGCGTCGAAACGCGGTGCGCGAAAGACGATATGCAGATGTTGCCATAATCCGGGCGCGCGCGCCACGTTGATCGGGGGCGGGTGGCCTTCATACCCCTTCTGCCCTTCCGGCCTCGACTCGTCCCATCGCTGGTAGATGCCCCCGAGGTCCGCGGCGCTGGGCTCGGCCACGCCCCAGCTGTCGAACAGCTGGACCTCATAGCGCCCCTGCAGGTAGATGCCGGAATTGGATCCGCGCGGCAAGTTGACGTCGAGGTCGAGTTCGATGTCGGCATGCTCCCAGGCGGTGAACAGGTTGTCCCGGGCGGTGTCCGTCTGGATATTGGCCAGCACGCCGGTGCCGGGGCGGGTCGCAAAGGCGTGCTCTTCGGCACGATCCGCCATGAAGCCGCCTACGATCTGCCAGTTGCCGGCGGTGGGCTTGAAGCCCCGCATATCGTCGAGACGCAGGACGGTCGCCGGCGTCGCGGCTTCCTGCCCCGTAACCTGGCCGGGGCTGGCGAGCGAGAGCACGAAAAGGCCCATGACCGCCAGCCGGCGGACGCTCGCGAAAACGGTGGGAATCGACATAAAAAAAGCGCGATAACGCATGCAGGGAGCGTATGTCGCGGTCTAGGGGTTGGATGAACAGTCTGATATATACGCCGGAGGCGCATCGAAAGCAAGAATCGGGTATCTTGGATCAATATTTGGTAGCTTGGGTCCCCTTACCGCGCGCGGCGAACAGGCATCCGCTCTGTTGCCCACTGTTGCCCCACCCGCGCGGTTAGAGACGTGCCGTCGATCCCAACGTCTCATGCTGTACCCTGCTTTTTGTATCTTTCGTAGATAAGCCGACTCGCTGAGTGAACATGCCTGAACCCCACCGACGCTTCGCATGGATCCTGTGCGTGGCCGCGCTGCTGTTTGCCTCGTGCAAGGACGACGCCGGCGACGCGCGTCTCCTTACCCATGTCAATCCGCACATCGGCACCGCGGCCGCGCGTACGCCCGCGGCGTTGCGCCACAGCGAGGCCGACAACGAAGTGCACGGACAGACCTTTCCCGGGGTGGGACATCCCTTCGGCATGACCCAGTGGACCCCGCAAACGCGCGAGAGCGAAAAGAAGTGTCTCTCACCCTACTACTACGAGGACGAGCGGATTCAGGGCTTCCGGGGCAGCCACTGGATGAGCGGGTCCTGTACGCAGGATTACGGCAGCGTCACGCTCATGCCCGTCGTCGATTCCCTTCGCTTCGGCCCGTACCACCGCGCCCTGCCTTTTTCGCACGACGATGAGGTGGCCACACCCTCCTACTACCGGGTTTCGCTGGATGGCGGCGCTGTCGTGGCCGAGATGACGGGCACGGCGCGTGCCGGCTTCTTCCGGTTCACCTTCCGCGATGCCGGCACCGTTCACCTCGTCGTCCAGCCCAACAGCGACGAGGGCGTCGGAAGCATCACGGTCGATCCCAACGCGCACATCGTCCGGGGCGAAAACCCGGCCCATCGCATCTATCAGGGCTGGGGCGAGCCGGCCGGTTTCAGCGGCCACTTTGCCGCCCAGTTCGACCGTCCGTTCGTCCAGACCGGCACCTGGAGGGATTCGACCCTGCTGCCGGGCACCTGGCGCGCCGAGGGCCTGCCGGACAGCGTCGCCGTCGGCGCCTACGTCAGCTTCGACGTCCATCCCGGGGAGGAGGTGCTGGTGAAAGTGGGCACCTCGTTCACCTCCGCCGAGGAGGCCGAGCGCAACCTCGCCGTCGAGATACCTGAGTGGGACTTCGACGCGGCCCGAACGAGCAGTGAATCGGCCTGGAGCCGTCTGCTCGGGCGCATCACGGTCGCCGGCGGGACGCCGGAGCAGCAAACGACGTTTTATTCCGCCTTCTACCATGCATCCCAGCTGCCCCGGCTGTTCAGCGATGTGAGCGGCGCCTACCCGGGCTTCGCGGGCACGCCGGCGGGGCATATCGAAGAGGGAGGATACTACGCCGACTTTTCGGTATGGGATACCTACCGTGCGGTGCATCCGCTGCTGACCCTGGTGGATCCGGAACGGACCCGTGATATGGTCCGCTCGCTGATCGACAAGGCCGAACGGGGCGGCTGGCTCCCGATCTTCCCGTCCTGGAACAGCTATACCGCCGCCATGATCGGCGACCACGCGACATCGATCATCACCGACGCCTACGCCAAGGGCATCCACGATTTCGACGCGGAGAAGGCTTATCGGTACATGCGGCAGAACGCGTTCGGCACGCCCGCCACCTACGCCGAATACCTCGACGGCAAGGGCCGGCGCGCCATCATGGTGTACCTCAAATACGGCTTTCTCCCGCTGGAAGAGCCGGTGCGCGAGGCGTTCCACAAGGCCGAACAGGTTTCCCGGACGCTGGAGTATGCATACGACGACTTCGTGGTCGGCCAGATGGCGAACATGCTCGGGCACGACGAAGATTACCAGGAGCTGTCGCGGCGGGCGGGTTATTATCGCAACGTCATCGACCCGGTAACCGGATTTGCGCGGGGCCGGCATCGAGACAGCAGCTGGGTGACGCCGTTCGATCCGGCGAACCGGACGTACGACTTCATCACGGAGGGCTCTCCCTGGCATTACACGTGGTATGTGCCGCACGATGTAGCCGGCCTGATCGACTGGATCGGCGGCCGAGAGCCCTTTATCGCCCGCCTGGATACGCTGTTCGACGACGGCCATTACTGGCACGGCAACGAACCCAGCCACCAGATCGCCTACCTCTACGCCTACGCCGGCGCTCCCTGGAAAACGCAGCAGCGGGTTCGGGACATCATGGCGGATGAATACAGCTCCGCGCCCGGCGGCCTAAGCGGCAACGACGACGCCGGCCAGATGTCGGCCTGGTATGTCTTCAGCGCGATCGGTCTGTATCCCGTCGCCCCCGGCATGCCCTACTATGTGCTCGGCAGCCCGCTGTTCGAAACGACGCGGTTTCGACTGGGAAGCGGCCGCAAGTTTACGATCGAGGCCCGGGGCACCTCCGACCGGAATCGCTACATCCAGTCCGCGGAGCTGAACGGCGAACCGCTGACGCGCCCGTGGATCCGGCACGAGGAAATCGTGTCCGGCGGCCAGCTCGTGCTGGAAATGGGACCGGAGCCCAACAAAACCTGGGGCAGCCGGCCCGAGGACGCCCCGCCGTCTCTATCGGATCCGCAAAAAGAGCCGCCCTACGCCTCGGTCGAGGAGAAATAGTCGCGCTTCAGCTTGAAGGCGATGAGGATGAGCGGGGCCCCGTGGAAAAGCACGTCGCCGATGTCCTCGGGACGCGTCAGCTCGCCGGCCAGGAGCATCTTCATCTTTTGCAGCAGATGCGGCTCCGGAATGAACGGTGCCAGCCCGAGCATGAGCGCCGCAAAGATCAACAGGCCGTAGGGCAATCGGTCAAGCCATGCCATCGATACTCCGGTTTTACGCATCGGCCGGCACGAGCCGCACGATGCTCTGTTCCGCGCCCTCGACCGCCACGTAGACATAGCCGTCGGGGCCGGTCTCTACGTCGCGGATGCGGCCGGCGGTCTTCCAGATCAGCTCCTGCCCGGTAACGGTCGTCCCTTCGATCATGACCCGCCGCAACTCGCCGAACTTGAGCGAGGTCACGAACAGGCTCCCCTTCCAGTCGGGGAAGGTATCCCCTTCGTAGAAGGCGATCCCTCCGGTGGCGATCGACGGCGTCCAGTGCGTCGCCGGCTGCTCCATGCCGTCTTTCGAGGTGAACGGCGTCAGCACTGTATTGTCGTAGTTGATGCCGTAGCTGATGACCGGCCAGCCGAAGTTGAGGCCCTTGCGGACGTGGTTGAGTTCGTCGCCGCCCTGCGGTCCGTGCTCGGTGTTCCAGAGCGTGCCGGTCACGCGATTCCACTGGAGCCCCTGCGGATTGCGATGGCCGTAGGACCAGATGGATTTCACGGCGTCCGGCTGAACGACAAACGGATTGTCCGCCGGCACCCGGCCGTCATCGTGCAGGCGATGGATCTTGCCGTTCGGGACGTCGAGGCGCTGCGCATCTTCCATCACGCCCCGGTCGCCGATCGAGAAATAGAGGTACCCTTCGTCGTCGAATACGATGCGCGATCCGAAGTGGTATTCGCGCTCCGAGTAGACCGCCTCGGGCGCCTGAAAAAGCGTCTCCTGATCGGTCAGGGCATTCCCGGAGAGGCGGGCCCGCATGATCGCGGTGAACGCGATGGGCTTGCCTTCGTCGTTCAGCTTCTTGTCCGCGTAGCTCAGGTACAGCCAGCCGTTCTGCGCATACTGGGGATGCAACTGGACATCAAGCAAACCGCCCTGCCCGCAGACACAGACGTCCGGCACGCCGGCGACGGGCTCCGACACCGCCCCATCCGTCCCGACGATCCGCAGCTGCCCCGTGCGCTCGGTCACGAGCAGCCGTCCGTCCGGCAAAAACGCCATCCCCCACGGGGAGTCCAGCCCGAGGGCGAAGGGCTCGACCTGAAACGCCGCTTCGTCGGCGACGCGGGCATACCCGAAGGAGGCGAGGGCCAGGCTCACGAGGAGCGCGCGGTGAATGAACGGTGTTCGCATAGGCAGGAGACCTTCGAATCGAGCGGTTGACGATAAGGGGGATGCCCCGGATGCCGGCCACGCCGGCGTTTCATGATACGCCCTACGGTGGACGAACTGCAATGCCTTCGACCGCAACGGCGTAACGCCGCCGCCCTGACTGGCCTGCACGCCTATGCCGGCACTTGCTGGGTCAGGCAGTGGATGGCGCCGAGGCCGACGATGGCCGCGCGCGCGTCGATCGCCCTGACGTCGCGATCCGGGAAATGCTCCTGGAGCATGGCGCAGGCGCGCTCGTCCTCGCTGCCGCCGTAACCGGGCACCAGAACGAGTTCGTTCGCGATGAGGAAATTGGCAAAGCTCGCCGGCAGCGGTTCGCCGTCGCGTTGTTGCGGCGCCGGCAGCGGCAGCTCGCGGACGGTCAGCGAGCCGCCTGCCGGCGTGCGGTAGTCCGCCAGCACGGCGCGCGACGACGCCTCGAGCCGGGGCTCGATAAACACGGTGTCGTCGTTGACGAAACGCGCGAGGTTGTCGATGTGCCCGTCGGTGTCGTCGCCGAGTATCTCGCCCTCGAGCCACAGCACCTCGGTCGCGCCGAGGGTGTCGCGCAGGAGCCGGTCGGCCGCCGCGTGGGTGAGGTCGGGATTCCGGTTCGGGTTCAGCACGCAGGATGCCGTGGTGAGCAGCAACCCCTGGCTGTTGATTTCGAGGGCGCCGCCTTCGAGGACGACGTCCTGGCGAAAGACAGGGATGCCGAGGTACTCGGCCATGAGGGCCGCGATGCGGTCGTCGCTGTCGTAGGGCGGATATTTCCCGCCCCATGCCGTATAGCGCCAGTCGATGGCGGCGCGGCCGGCCGGCCCCTTGACGATCGTCGCGCCATGATCCCGGCACCAGGCGTCGTCTGTCGGAAAATCATGCAGGATGACGCGTCCGCGCGCCAGCGCCTCGGCAAAGCGCTGCTCGAGGTCGCGACGCATCGCCCGGGTGGTGACGTTGATGTGCACCTCCTCCACCTCGGCCAGCGCGCGCGTGAGGGTGTCGTAAAACGTGACGACGCCGGGGAGAAAGCCGGGCCAGGTGTCCGGGTTATGGGGCCAGGAAATCCAGGTGCCCTGGTGCGGAGCCCACTCCGCCGGCATGCGGTAGCCCTGCGCCGCGGGCGTCGCGGCGTGCGGGGATGAGGTCGGGCGCGTCGGCATCACTCGGCTTCGATATAGCGGCGGGTGAGTTTGTCGTAGGCGTCGATCCGGCGGTCGCGGAGGAAGGGCCACCCGGTGCGCTGATCGAAGATGGCGCCCTTGTCCAGCTCCACGACGATGATCTCTTCCTGGTCCTTCGATGCTTTGGCGAGCAGCGACCCGTCCGGCGCGGCGATGAAGCTCTGGCCCCAGAACTGGATGCCGTGGCCTTCGGGCGCATGGGGCTCCGGCTCGAACCCGATCCGGTTTACGGAGACGACGAAACACCCGTTGGCGATCGCGTGGGCGCGCTGGGCGGTCTGCCAGGCATCGTGCTGCCGTTCGCCGTGCGAGTCCTGCTCTTCGGGATGCCAGCCGATGGCCGTGGGATAAAACAGGATCTCGGCGCCCTGCAGCGCCGTGAGGCGCGCGGCTTCGGGGTACCACTGGTCCCAGCACACAAGCACGCCGATCGGCCCGCGTGAGGTCTGAAACGTCTTGAACCCGAGGTCGCCGGGGGTGAAATAGTATTTTTCGTAGTACCGCGGATCGTCGGGGATGTGCATCTTGCGATAACGTCCCAGCATCCCCTGATCGCTGTCGACCACGACGGCGGTGTTATGGTAGAGGCCTACCGCCCGCTTCTCGAACAGGCTGGCCACGACGACGATCCCCTTCTCCCGGGCGAGGGCCCCGAAGGCATCCGACGAGGGACCGGGGATGGGTTCGGCGAGCGCGAAGTGCGCGGAGTCTTCGTTCTGGCAGAAATAGCGGCTGCGAAACAGCTCCGGCAGGCACACGATCTGGGCGCCGAGGTCGGCCGCTTCGCCCGTCATGCGGAGGGCGCGGGCGGTATTGTCGTCCGGGTCGGCCGAGCATCGCATCTGGACGATACCCACCTTCACCTTGTCGTTGGTCATGTATCCGTCGAGATCAGGTGTTTCGGAAGTAGGTGGTCTCTTTCATGATGTGCTCGTATTCTTCGAGCATCGCGTAGCCGGCGCTGGGCTGGATGACGCCGGCCTGCACCTTGTCGCGCACGAGCTTGTTCATACGGCGCAGCAGATCGTTCGGGAAATACTGCACCTGGGCGAGCATCTCCTCCACCGTCGCGCCCTGGATGACCTTCTCGATGTAGAAGCCTTCCGGCTCCTCCTCGCTGGCGTACACGTGCACTTCCGACACGCGGCCGAAGAGGTTGTGCATGTCGCCCATGATATCCTGGTACGCCCCCATCATGAAGAACCCGAGGTAATACGGGTCGTCGCCCTTGAGGTCGTGCACTTCCAGATAGTCCTTGTCGGCGTACGGCGAGATGAAGGTGCACACCTTGCCGTCGGAGTCACACGTGAGGTCGACCAGGATCGCGCGCCGGTCCGGCCGTTCTTCGAGCCGGTGGATGGGCATGACCGGGAAACACTGCCCGATCGCCCAGTAATCCAGCATGGACTGGAAGACCGAAAAATCGCACTGGTACTGATCGATCAGCACATCGTCCAGATGGGTCAGCTCGTCCGGCAGCCATTCGGCGTTGCTCTGCTTGACCTTCTCGTTGATCGTATAGCAGATGCTCCAGTACAGCTTCTCGGCGATGGCTTTCTGTTCGAGCGGCAGGTAGCCGAACGAAAACAGCGATTCCGACTGCAGCCGTTTTTCGACCGCGTCGTGGTAGGCTTCGAGCAGGACGGGGAGGCGCTGCGTCTTGTCGGCGCGCGCGAGCCGCCAGATCTCTTCCATCTCGCGGATGATCGCGTGATCGCCCTTGCCCGGTTTGAAATCGGGGTCCATTCCCTCCTTGCGGTGGATCCCGAGGATGTCCACCACCAGCACCGAGTGATGGGCCGACAGGGCGCGACCGCTTTCGGACAGGATGATCGGATGCGGCGTGTTCGTGCTGTCGCACACCTCCTGGACGGCATACACGGCGCTGCGGGCGTATTCGATCAGCGTGTAGTTGATGCTGTCGGTCGTGGATCCGTACCCCAGCCCGTAGTTGACCCCGAGGCCACCGCCGATGTCGAGGTACTTCACGCCGACCTCCCGCTGCCAGAGCTGGACGTAGATCTGGGTGAATTCCTTGATCGCCTTCTTGAGCGTCTGGATGTCCGTCAGCTGGCTGCCGAGGTGGAAATGCAGCAGCTCGAGGCCGTCGGCATTGCCGCGCGCCTTGAGTTCGTCGATGGCGCGAACCAGCTCGGGGATGGTGATCCCGAACTTCGAGCGCTCGCCGCCCGATTCGGCCCACTTGCCCACGCCCGGCGTCGAGAGGCGCACGCGCACACCCATCCGGGGACGGATGCCCATCTCTTCCGCCAGCTTGAGGAGCCGCGTGAACTCGGAGTACTTTTCGATGACGGGGATCACCTGCTTGCCGAGCTTCTGCGCGGAGAGGATCATGCGGAGCATGACCTCGTCCTTGTAGCCGTTGCAGATCAGCAGCGTCTTGTCATCCTCGAGATGCGCCAGGGCGGCGACCAGCTCCGCCTTTGACCCGCATTCCAGGCCGAGGCCGTAGGGCCGGCCGGCGTCGAGGATTTCCTCCACCACCTCGTGGAGCTGGTTCACCTTGATCGGATAGATGCCGTTGTAGCGGTTCTTGTATCCCAGCTCGCGGCAGGCATCGATGAACGCCTCATTGATGCGGACGACGCGGGCGTGCAGGATGTCCTGAAAACGGATGACCACCGGAAACCGCGTGCCGCGCCGCTCCAGCTCCCTCACCACCTTTTTCAGATCCACCGACTGTTTGCTGCCCTGAACGGGGCGGACACCCACGTGACCCTGGTCGTTGACATGAAAGAAGTCATCCGACCAGAAGGCCATGTGATACAATTCTTCGGCGTCGCGGGGCGTCCAGCCGACTTCTTCGGCGATGTCGGCGCCCTGCGATGCAACGTTGTCTTTGTTTCCCAATCTCGTTTGTGGGTTAAGCGGAGAGCGAGATGCCCGCGGCCGCCGCAGCGACCGACGAGCGTTCGAGCACGTAGGCGAAGATCAACGGGGCGACGACCGTCGCATCGGATTCGATGACGAAGCGGGGCGTATCGACGCCCAGCTTGCCCCAGGTGATCTTTTCGTTCGGGACAGCGCCCGAATACGACCCGTAGCTGGTCGTGGAGTCGCTGATCTGGCAGAAGTACCCCCAGAGCGGCACCTCGGTGCGCTGCAGGTCCTGATGGAGCATGGGCACGACGCAGATCGGGAAGTCGCCGGCGATGCCGCCGCCGATCTGGAAGAAGCCGACCGTCCGTTCCTTCGTTTCTTTCTGGTAGAGGGAGGCGAGCATCATCATATATTCGATGCCCGAACGTACGGTATGCACGTTCTTGACGTCGCCCTCGATGCAATGCGCGGCGTAGATGTTGCCCAGCGTCGAGTCCTCCCATCCGGGGACGATGATCGGCAGGTTCTTTTCGCAGGCCGCGACGAGCCAGCTGTCCTTGACGTCGATCTGGTGATACTGTTCGAGCGCGCCGCTCCGTATGACGCGGTACATGAACTCGTGCGGGAAGTACTGCTCGCCCTTGCGGTCGGCGTCCTGCCATTCCTTCAGGACCGCCTTCTCCAGACGCCGGATGGCCTCTTCTTCCGGGATACAGGTGTCCGTGACGCGGTTCAGGTGGCGATCGAGCAGTTTTTCCTCATCGGCCGGCGTCAGGTCGCGGTAGTTCGGAATGCGCACGTAGTAGTCGTGCGCGACCAGGTTGAACAGGTCTTCCTCCAGGTTCGCGCCGGTGCAGCAGATGATGTGGACGAGATCCTTCCGGATCATTTCGGCGAGCGAAAGCCCGAGTTCGGCCGTGCTCATGGCGCCGGCCAGCGTCACCATCATCGCCCCACCCTGGTCGACATGGTCGACGTAGGCCTTGGCGGCGTCGACCAGCGCCGCGGCGTTGAAATGGCGGTAGTGATGCTCGAGAAAATGGGCGATAGACGTTTGCATCGGGCAGACACCTGAAGCGCGGAGTGTTCCCCCGCCTTTGGGTTGGAACGAAGTGGGTGAGAGCGCGGCTAAAAACGGAACGCGGTCGCTTTAGTTTCGCCCGCGATTTCAGAATTTTGCGGACCCGGTCGAGGTTCGGTGTGCCGGCCCGGGGGTCGCCGCCCCCTGCCGGAGCCGGCGGGAAAAGGCCGGAACGCGGCGTGGCTCAATCGAGGTCGATCATGGCCTTGATCACGCCTTCCGCCGGATCGACAAACGTGGGAAAGGCGTCGATGACGTCGTCGAACCCCACGCGGTGCGTGATCCACGGGTTCAGGTTGATCTTGCCCGATTCGAGCATCCGGATCACATAGGCGAAGTCGGCGGCGGTGGCGTTGCGGCTGCTGAGGAGCGTGAGCTCCTTGCGATGAAATTCGGGATCGTAGAACGCCAGCTCGCCGATGAAGAGGCCGATCAAGACGAGTCTCCCGCCCGAGTCGACCAGCGAAAACGCGTTCGCCATGGCATGCCGGTTTCCGGTGGCGTCGAGGACGACGCCGGGCAGGTCGCCGTCGAACTGTTCGCGGAGGCACCGCTCGGCGTCGTCGCCGGCGGCGACGCAGCCGCGCACGTCCATGAACCGCTTGCAGAAC
Source organism: Rhodothermales bacterium (assembly GCA_041391505.1). Classification (NCBI taxonomy): domain Bacteria; kingdom Pseudomonadati; phylum Rhodothermota; class Rhodothermia; order Rhodothermales; species Rhodothermales bacterium. The sequence goes on along the minus strand of JAWKNW010000013.1, from coordinate 111,632 downwards.
GCCATGCGGTCCGGGTTCGTCTCCATCACCACGACATCGGCGCCGACCAGGCGGGCAAACTGGATGGCGGAGAGCCCGATGGGACCGGCCCCGATCACCAGCACCTGATCCTGCGCGGTGATGCCGGCGCGCGCCACCGCGTGCGCCCCGATGCCCAGCATCTCCACCAGCGCAAGATGCTCCAGCGGCAACATGGCGGAGACGTGGAGCTTGGACGCCGGGACCACGAGGTAATCGCACAGGCCGCCGTCCTGGTGGACGCCCAGCACGGAAAGCTTCGAACAGCAGTTGGTGCGGCCCTCGCGGCAGGGCCGGCATACGCCGCAATGCAGGTAGGGCTCCACCGCGCCGTAGTCGCCCGGCCGAACCCGATCGCTGGCGCTTGCGACGACTTCGACGCCGAGTTCGTGACCCAGCACCCGCGGATACGCGAAAAACGGCTGATCACCCCGATAGGCGTGCAGGTCGGTGCCGCACACCCCGATCCGTCGCACCCGGACGAGCGCGTCGCCGCTCCCTTTCGGGCTCGGATCGGGACGTTCATCAAACCGAAACTGACCGGGGGCCTCGAGGACGATCGATTTCATCGGGTAGCAGGGGATGCGGATACAGGGTGATCGGCCTCCAATATAGGATCTTTTGAAGTGCAATCGAAGCCGGCCCGTTTGGCGCACGGGGCGCGCATTAATCGGCACGGCGCGATATATTCCTGCTCGCATCCCGATCCCACCCAACCCGCTTATAGCATGCGTTTTTTTAGAGGCGCCGCCATCGGGCTTTTTGTGCTCGCGCTCGCGCATCCTACCGTACTTTTTGGCCAGTCCGACCGCCGGCCGCTCGACCACGACGCCTACGACGTCTGGAACCGCATCACCTCGCGGGCGCTCTCGAACGACGGCAGATGGGCACTGCATACGCTGGCGCCGGAGGACGGCGATTCCCGCCTCGTCGTGGACGCGCTCGACGGCAACGCCTCGCATACGATCCCGTTCGCGGACAACGCCGCGTTCACGGAGGACGCGCAGTACGTGGCCTTCCTCATCAAACCGCCGCTCGATTCCGTCCGCGCCGCCAAACGCGCCGGCAAAAAGGGGGATGACCTCCCTCGAGACGATCTCGGCCTGCTGGACACCGCGACCGGCGCGGTCGTGCGCATCCCGGGCGTGACGTCCTATAAGCTGCCCGAAAAAGCCGCCGGCTGGGTCGCGTACCTCCTGGCCGACGCCCCCGAGGCCAGCCCGGATTCGGCGAAAACCGACACGACCGCGGCGAAGCCTTCGTCCAGTAAAAAGGAGCGCCAGGCCGGCAAGCCCCTCGTGCTTCGCCGTCTGGAAACGGCGGACGAAACCGTGATCGACGATGTGCTCGCCTATGCCTTTTCTCCGGACGGCCGCTGGTTGGCCGCGGCCACCGAGACGAAAGACGGCTCGCACGACGGCCTGTCGGTGATAGAAACGGCCACGGGCGTCGTGACGCCCATCCTGGCCGGCCCCGGCGACTACGAAAAACCGGTGTTCGACAAGGCCGGCGAGCAGCTCGCGTTTTTGTCGAACCGCGACGACTTCGACGCCGATCAGCCCGGCTTCACGCTCTACCGGTGGACACCCGCCGGCGGCGTCGAGGCGCTGGCGGCGGCGGACTCCGCGGGGATGCCGGCGGACTGGTGGGTGAGCGTGGATCGGGAGCCGGCGTTTTCCGAATCGGGCTCCCGCCTTCTCTTTGGCACTGCCCCCCGCCCCGCGCCCGAACCTGAAGAAGAGCCGCTCGATGAAGAGCAGCCCCGGCTCGACGTATGGAACTGGCGGGACCCGCTCCTCCAGCCGATGCAGCTGGTTCAGCGGGATCGAGAACTCAAACGCGCCTACACAGCGGTCGTGCTATTGGAAGCGCGCCGTATCGTCCAGCTGGGCACCGCCGTCGTGCCGGATGTCACGGTTGGTGACCGGGGCGATGCGGACGTGGCGATCGGCCTGTCGGATATCCCGTACCGCCAGCTGGTTTCGTGGGACGATTCCTATTACGATGCCTACCTCATCGATGTCGGCACCGGCCGCCGCGAGATGGTGGCGATGCAAATCGGGTCGCGCGCCGCGCTGTCGCCGGCTGCGAAGTATGTCTACTGGTGGGATGGAAAGGCCCGGCACTGGTTTGGCCGGAGCGTCGAGGGCGGTCGTGTCGTGAACCTGACGGCCGGCATCCCCTTTCCGGTCGACGACGAGACGAACGATCGTCCGATGGCGCCCTCCCCTTACGGCTCGGCGGGCTGGTCGACGGACGACGCGGCATTCCTCGTGTACGACAAAAACGATGTCTGGTCCGTCGACCCCGACGGCCAGGACGCACCGGTAAACCTCACCGCCGGCCTCGGGCGGGAAGCGCACCTGCGCTTGCGCGCCATCCGGCTGGACCCCGACATGCCGGCCGTCGATCTCGCCGCGCCTATCCTGCTGAGTGCATTCGACGAAACGACGAAGGACGGCGGCTTCTACCGGCTCGACGCCCGCAAAAGCCAGCGGCCGGCGCCGCTCGTCATGGGAGGATGGCGCTTCGGCACGCCGGTGAAGGCGCGCGACGCGGAACGGTTGCTGTATTCCCGCGAGAACTTCGGCGAATTCCCCGACCTGTGGGCGAGCAATCTCAGCCTCGGCGACCCGCGCAAGGTCAGCGACGCCAATCCGCAGCAGGCCGGCTATCGCTGGGGCACGGCGGAACTGGTTTCCTGGACCTCGAATGACGGTCTGCCGCTCGAAGGCATCCTCTACAAACCAGAGGATTTCGATCCCTCGAAGAAATACCCGATGATGGTCTATTTTTATGAGCGGATGTCGGACAACCTCAACGCCCACAACGCGCCGGCCACCAGCCGCTCGTCCATCAACTTTACGTTCTACGCGAGCCGCGGGTACCTGGTGTTCGTGCCGGACATCGTCTACCGGATCGGATACCCCGGCGAGAGTGCACTGAACGCGGTGATCCCGGGCGTGACGAGCCTCATCGCGGCCGGCTTTGTCGATCCGGAGCGGATCGGCGTCCAGGGGCACAGCTGGGGCGGGTACCAGATCGCCTACATGATCACGGAAACCAACATCTTCCGAGCCGCCGAGGCCGGCGCGCCCGTGTCCAACATGACGAGCGCCTATGGCGGCATCCGGTGGGAGACAGGCATGAGCCGCATGTTCCAGTACGAGCGCACCCAGAGCCGGATCGGCGGGACGCTCTGGGACTACCCGCTCCGCTACATCGACAACTCGCCCCTGTTTCAGGCGGACAAGATCGAGACACCCCTGCTGATGATGCACAACGACGCCGACGGCGCCGTGCCGTGGTACCAGGGCATCGAGTTTTTTGTCGCCCTCCGCCGGCTCGGGAAGCCGGTCTGGATGCTCAACTACAACGGCGAACCGCACGGCCTCCAGAAATACCCGAACAAACGCGACTTCGCGATCCGGATGCAGCAGTTTTTCGATCATTACCTCCTGGACGCCCCGGAGCCAGCCTGGATGAGCGAGGGCATACCCGCCACCATGAAGGGAAAAACGCTCGGTCTCGAACTGGAGACCGCGAAGTAGTTTGAGCCTTGCCTGTTGCCTCGTGGCTCGTCATCCCCGATCAGGTTGGGGATGACGAAAGGAAAAGAAGTGCTATTCTCACCCGTAACCTGCAACCTGCCCTCCATGCCCTACTTCATCGGTATCGACAGCTCGACGACGGCCACCAAGGCCCTGATCATGGACGAATCCGGCGCAGTGGCCGGCGTCGCCTCGTCCGAATACCCGTACGATACGCCTCGCCCGCTCTGGAGCGAGCAGGACCCGCATTACTGGTGGAAGGGTACGGTCGACAGCGTGCGCGCGGTGATCGGAAAGACAGGCATCGACCCGAAGGAGATCGCCGGCATCGGCTTGACGGGACAGATGCACGGCCTGGTGCTGCTGGATGCGCACGGCGAGGTGATCCGGCCGGCGCTGCTCTGGAACGATCAGCGCACCGGCGCTGAGTGCGACGAAATCCGCGAGCGCGTGGGCAAAGAACGGCTGATCCAGCTCACCGGAAACGACGCCCTGACCGGCTTCACCGCCCCCAAGGTGCTCTGGGTGCGCAACAACGAGCCGGAGCATTACAGCCGCATCGCCCAGATGCTGCTGCCGAAAGACTATGTCCGCTACCGGCTCACAGGCGACTACGCCACCGACCGCGCCGGCGCCGCAGGCACGCTCCTGCTCGATGTCCGCAGCCGCGACTGGTCGCCCGACGTCCTGGAAGCACTCGACATCCCGCGCCACTGGCTGCCGGACACGCATGAGGGTCCGGAGATCACCGGCCGCGTTTCCGCCGACGCGGCGGCGGTGCTCGGGATTCCCGCCGGCATCCCCGTCGTGGGCGGGGGCGGCGACCAGGCGGCGCAGGCCGTCGGCGTCGGGGCGGTCGAGGAAGGCATCGTGGCGCTGACGCTGGGGACGTCCGGCGTGGTGTTCGCCAGCGCGAACCAGCCGGCGATCGAGCCGGAGGGCCGGCTGCATGGTTTCTGCCACGCCGTTCCCGGCAGATGGCACATGATGGGCGTGATGCTCTCGGCGGCGGGCAGCCTGCGCTGGCATCGCGACACCATCGCCCCGGGCATCGATTTCGAGGAACTGGTCACCGCGGCAGCCGACATCCCGGAGGGAAGCGAAGGCCTGCTCTTCCTGCCCTATCTGACGGGGGAACGCACCCCGCATCCCGACCCGTACGCGCGGGGCGCCTACGTCGGGCTGACCGTCCGACACACCCGAAACCACATGACGCGTTCGGTGCTGGAAGGCGTCGGTTTCGGGCTGAAGGACAGCTTCGAGCTGCTACGTACCTCGGGGTTGCCGGCGCCGCGTCAGGTACGCATCTCGGGCGGCGGCGCAAAGTCCGCCGTCTGGCGTCAGATCCTGGCCGACATCCTCGGGGCAGAGCTGGTGACGGTGAACACGACCGAAGGCGCGGCCTACGGGGCGGCGCTGCTGGCCGGCGTGGGCGCCGGCGCGTGGCCGGATGTCGACACCGCCGCCCGGTCATGCATCCGGATCACCGGAAGCACCCCCTGCCGCGAAGAATCCGTGGCCGCCTACGCGCTCTACTACGACCAGTACCGGGCGCTGTATCCCGCGCTGAAACCAATCAACGACACGCTGTCCGGTATGGCGTGAAGGGATGGGGGGATGCGGGATGTTGGATGCAGGAAGCGGGAAGTGGGATGCAGGAAGTTGGATGCAGGATGTTGGATGCAGGATATTGGAGATATCTCGAGTACATCCTGCATCCTGCATCTTGCATCCCCCTAAATCTTGCATCCCCCCACCCCCCTACATCCCGCGTTCCTGCCGGCCGATGACGCGCTCGAGGAGGCGTTTCGTGGCGCGGATTCCCTCGGTTTCGGGCAGGGCGGTGCCTTCGTATTCGATGCCCACCCAGCCTGAAAAACCGTGGTGCGCGATCACGCCGGCCATCCGTGCATAGTCGATGCTCGTCTCGTTGCCGGCCTCGTCGAAGGCGTACGACTTCGCGCTGACGCTGCGCAGCGCAAACGGCATCATCTCTCCGACCCCGAGATACCGGTCGTAATACAGCCCGGCCTTGCCGACGGGCGTGGGGCCGCCGTATTCATCGGCCGGGTACCAGTTGCCGAAATCCGGTAGCGTCCCGACGTTGGGGAGATCGACCGATGTCATGAGGCCAGCGAGCCAGTCGCCGTGGCTCGAAAAACCGCCATGGTTCTCGACGAGTACGGACAGGCCCCGCCCGGCCGCCTCTGCGCCGAGACGGCGGAGGCCGTCGGTCATGCGCTGCGTCTGTTCCTCGGCGGAGCCGTCGCTGCGGGCGTTGATACGGATGGCGTAGCACCCGAGCGCGGCGGCGACGTCCAGCCAGCGGAGGTGCCGGTCGACGGCATCGGCCTGGAGACGCGCATCGGCGTCGCCGAGCCGGCCGCATACATCCACCATGATCAACAGGCTCTGCACGCCTTCGCCGTCAGCACGCCGTTTGAGTTCGGCGACGAATAGGTCCGACGGCAGAAAAAACTGGTTGACGTATTCGACGGCATCGATGCCGAAATCGCGTCGGGCGACAACGGGGAAGTCGAGCGGGTGCAGCGCTCCGGAAAAGATCGTGCGATGCAGCGACCATTCGGCCAGCGAGATGCGAAGTTCAGGTTGGATGGCAGGGGCGTTCATGGATCGGGACGGAATGACGGATGGAAGATCGACCGGATAATACGCATCTATTTGTGTTGCCAGCGATCTTTCGGCTCCAGCACGCCGGCGGGCCCCGATCCGATCAGCCATGCCCGTGCCGCCGCATCCCCCTTGAGATACGTGTCCAGAAACGCCGTGCTGAGGGCGAGGATGACCCGGTGGTGATTCGGATTGCGCGAAGCCCGATCGCGAAGCCGCGCGCTGCTCGAGAAGGCGGAATGCGCCGCGCCGTCGAGCACGACCTCGTATTTATCGCCCGGGGGCAGCGCCGGGTACACGGCCAGCCGGTCGCCGAGCTCGATGTCGCCGATCGGCGCGGTATCTTCGGTCCCCGTCATCAACATCCAGGGCGTCTGAACCGCTCCGAACGCGGCCTCCGGACTCCCGCGCCGGGGGGCGCTCGGACTGAAAATGACCGCCGCATCGATCCGGGCATCTCGGGCGTCCAGAGACTGCCCCGGGAAGGCCTGCCCGCTCACGGCCTGGGTGGTGATGGCGCCGAACGAATGGCCGGACATGGCGACATGCTCCAGATCCAGCCGGCCGGCGAGTGGATGCTCGGGCACACGCTGCCAGGCATGCAGCTGGTCCAGCACGCGGTGTACATCCTGAATGCGGAGCTTCAGGTTTTCGGCGTTGGCAGCCTTTCGCGCGTCCTTCAAGGCCTGCCTCGCACGCTTTCCCTTCCACACGCCCTCGTCGCTCCCCGCATGCTGCATAAAGACGACGACATACCCTCGCGCCGCCCAGTGCTCGCCCAGATAGGCGCCATTTTCACGCGATCCGCCGAGGCCGTGGCTGAACAGCACCACGGGGGCGGGCTGGCGGTCGGCCGGGAGGTAGACCCGCATCGGGATATCCCGGCTGCGCGCGTCGTCGCGGATCATCAGATCGACGAACGAAGGATCGGCGCCTGCAGGACGCGCCAGCGGATCGTACCGCGATTGGGCGATCGAGTCATGAGGCGCAAAGAAGAGGATAACGATGTAAAAGATGGCCAGGCGTTCCATATGCGTTAAGGCGTTCGTTCCACAGCAATGCACGCAGTCGTTACCGACATGCCAGATATATCCCCATGCGCAAATCTGGGCCGCCAGTGCCCCCTGCGTCGCAACAAACCGCGTGGAGGCTTTGCGGCCCGGGCTGGCGATGGATTTATCCGGCAATCAGATCGGCTTCCGGCGCCGGCGCGGGTTCGGCCGGGCGGTCTTCGCTGTCGTCGCCGCCTCCCCGGTTGCGGTTGCGAAAATAGACCAGCAAAAGCAACGTAATCAGCGCAAGCCACTGAAGCTGCAAGCGGAGAACCGGCCATTCGATGCCGATGGACTCGGCCGTACTGTGTTCGTCGAACCGGAACGATTCAGCGAAAAGAAACCGGTACGTCAGCGAGACGCCGGCTCCCGGCTCGGCGTCGTCTGTGTAAGCGCTGTTCGATACCGTCGCGATGCGTTGCGGAGGAAAAAGGAGCATCCCGATAGCGATCAGGAAGCCGGCGAGCAGGGTATGGCGCTGATGGACGTTCAAGTGGATGGAGCGGCTGGGTTAGCGCATCATAAAGAAGGGGATGTGGGCGGCGGGATGTCCTGTCGAAAAATGGGCGGCTTGAGCGCGTTTCGCGTTCCCCGGTTCCCTTCTTCCGTCGCAGGTAATTAAGCGCACTCGGAGGAAATGCGCCATCCGGCGCCGTGGCGCACGCCAGAGGACGCAGGGGGTGCGCCAACAGGGCCCCATGGCGGCGCGCATTCGACCATAGCGGCTGCGCGGCAGACGCACCGGCGGGGCCGGCCGTTGAGGTAATTTACCCACGTCAACGGCAACAACCCCCCTCTGCCCCGATGTCCACTTCCGAACGCACCGCGCTTACCGTACGCCACTCCAAAGCCAAGCAGGCGCTCAAGCAGCTCATCGACGTCGTCGTCGTGCTGGTTTCGATGCCTTTCTGGCTTCCCATCTGCGCGGCGATCTACTTCGCGATCCTGATCGAAGACCGCAAGAATCCCATTTTTCTGCAGGAGCGGGTGGGCAAGGACGGCCGTGTATTCCGCACCTTCAAGTTCCGCACCATGGTGCCGAACGCCGAAGCCGTATTGAAACAGGCCCTGGAAAACGATGCGGCGCTCCGTGAAGAGTGGGAAACGTTCTTCAAGCTCCGCAAGGACCCGCGCATCACCCGCATCGGCGCGCTGCTGCGCCGTACGAGCCTGGACGAGCTGCCGCAGCTCGTCAACGTGCTCATCGGCGACATGGTCATGGTCGGTCCGCGTCCGCTGCCGGCGTACCACCAGGATGCGCTCCCCACGGAAGTCCGCGAGCTGCGCAAAGCCGTCAAGCCGGGCATCACCGGGCTCTGGCAGGTGTCGGGCCGCAGCGACTCAGGCATCGAAGGCATGAAGCAGTGGGATCCCTACTACGTGCGCAACTGGTCGCTCTCGCTCGACCTGCAGATCATCGTCCGCACCATCGGCGTCGTGCTCACCCGCCAGGGAGCGTATTGATTAGCGATTAGCGATTAAAGAATAGAGAGGGGAATTATCGCAAAAGGCAAAATCGATCATCGCAAAACGCCTCCCCTCACCAATCGCTAATCCTTGTTCTATAATCGCTAATCGCCAGATCATTGAGCAGCGACCAGGGAATCGCAAAACGCTTCCCCTCACCAATCGCTAATCCTTGTTCTATAATCGCTAATCACTTTCCCCCATCGCTTTCAGCGTACCCAGATAGGCGACCAGGTTCACCAGTTGCTCGCGTGACAGCGTGCGTCCGAGCGCCGGCATCAGGGACTGGCCCATGGCCTCCTTGCTCGCTACATCGGTCACGGAGTAGCTGTTCGTCCGCCCGCCGACTTCCCGAAGCCGGATTTCGTCTCCCGACTGGTTCAGGATGTATCCCGCCGCTTCGCTCCCGTCTTTGAGTTTCAAAACATACCCCTCGTAGCCGAAGCCGATGCCGGCGTCGGGGAAGAGGATGGCCGTGTAGAGCGCCTCCGGCGTGAGTTTGTCGCCGATTTCGGAGAGACCTGGGCCGAAATCGACGCCCTCGCCATGGACGACGTGGCAGGTGCTGCACATCGTGGCGAACACGTCCGCCCCGGCGGCGGCATCGCCCTGCAGGTCGACCAGTTCGTCGATGGCCGGCAGCGGCTCGCCGCCCGTCCCGGCCGGCGGGGTAAAGTACTTTTCGGCCCCGACGCGCCGACGGCTGTCGTTCGAGGCGAACAGGATGCTGGAGGCCGTCGCGTTGAGTTCTTCCGGAAACGTGCCCGCCTCGAGCAGGGCCAGCATGCGGTTTTCTCCCTGCCAGCCCGGCCCGAACCGTTCCAGTGCGCGCCGGCGTACATCAAGCGGCAGTTTTTTGTCCATGAAGATGGCCTCGAGCGTGCCGCGCGATCCGCCCGAGCCCACGCCGCCCAGCATGGCGATAATGGCGGAAGCCCGCTCCGCATCCGCCGTTGCGATCGCAGAAAGGATCCGTTCACGGCCGCCCAGATCGATCAGGATGCGGCCGGCATCCTTGCCGAGTTCCTCTCCCGGATTGTCCAGCGCCATGGCGAACAGCGTCTCACCCTGATCCGCGAGCTTAAAGCGATCGACCATATCGAGGAACGCGCGCGTGCCGCGCACCTCATCGAGTGTGGCATAGATGGCCTTCCGCGTCGCCGGCTGCTTCAGGGCGTCGTCGCCGGCGAGATGCTGGAGCGCGAGCACGCGAATCCCGAGCTGATCGGCATGATTCGCGGCCAGAAGCCCGGTGAGCAGCCCCGACTTGGCCGGACTGTCCGGGTGGAAATCGAGCGCGCGGAAATAACGGAGCCGCTCGGTGTCCGATGTTTTGGGCGAGAGGATCAACTCCGACAGCATCGGCAGCGCGGCTTCGGCGCGGGAACGCCAGACGATGTCGCGGCCGGCGGGCGTATCCCAGTTTTCGAGATTCTGCTCGCGCCAGGCGCCAAAAAAGGCATCCCACTGGCGGTCCGCCGCAATCCCGAGCGCCTCCAGATACCACCGATCCGCACCGTCGTGGTGCGAGGCCAGACGGGCCCAGAGCGCCGGCGCCTCGGGCGAGGTATTGTGCCGCAACGCGATCGCCGCTTCCCGACGGATCTGGGCGGATGGGTCGTCCGCCAGCTGGCGGATATAGGGGATGAGATCGAGATCCAGCTGCCGCGCGAGCCGCAGACCGGCGATACGGATGTCTTCGTTCTCATCCGCCAGCGCGCGTTCGACGGTCGCCGACCCCTGATTGTCGATCTGCCCGAGGAGCCACAGAGCGCGGGCCTGCATGCGCGGATTCGGGTCGTCGAGCATCCGCGTCAGCGCGGGTTCGGCCGCCGCGCCCATGTCGTGGAGCGCGTTCCACGCCAGATACCGCGTGGCCACATTAGGACTTTTTAATGCAATAACGGCTGACTCGGGCGTGATCAGGTCGACCTTCGGGACCGCGTACCGGGAGCCCGGGGGCGCAATGCGGTAGAGCCGGCCTTTTTCGAGGTCGCCCACGTGGTGCCCTCCGACACCCGGGTCGTACCAGTCGGCCACGATCAGCGACCCGTCGGGCGCCACGGCGACATCCGATGGCCTGAACCATTGATCGTGCGTTCCCTTCAGGATGTTGACGATCTCGGCGGAGTAACCGGCGCCGGATTTTTTGACCGGGTACGAACGCACGACGTTCGGGCCGGCGTCGGTGTGGATCATCTGATCCCAGAAGACCTCCGGCAGGAGCCGCCCCTCGTACATCGCCATGCCGGTCGGCGAGCCGGCGCCGGTCTGCAACAGGTTCGGCACCACGCCCGGATCGTTCAGGTGCCAGTGGCGCAGCGGAATCTCGTCTTCCCATCCCGTGCGCCGCTGCCGCCAGTCGGCGCCGGTCATCTCATCCCGGAAGCCGTAATTCCCGTACTCCATCACAAAGTTGATCCGCGTGCCCCGGTTGCCGTCGTCGTCGTTGTCCGACTGCCACAACGTACCGAAGGCGTCGACCACCACCTCGTAGTTGTTGCGGAAGTTATGGCCAACCACCTCGAAGTCCGACCCGTCCGGATTCATCCGGAACACCATGCCCTGGCGATACGGATTGCCGTCGCCCACGACCTCCTCGCCGGAGGCATCCACGATGGGCTTCCCGTCGGCATCGAGTAGCTGCTCGCCGGCGTTGCCGAAATTAAAATAGAGCCGGCCGTCCGGTCCGAACGTGAACGCATGGACGCCGTGGTCGTGCTGGACGCCCTTGATGCCGGAGAACAGCACCTCCTTCTTGTCCGCCCGATCGTCCCCATCTTCATCGGTAAACACAAAAACGTTCGGACTCACCGAAACGAACACCCGGTTGCCGAACACGGCGATTCCGATCGCGGCGTTGATGTCGGTGCCTTCATAAAAGACCTTGCGCGAATCGGCCACGCCGTCTCCGTCCGTGTCCTCAAGGATGAGGATGCGCTCTTTTTCCTCGCGCACGGGATTCTGGGGATTCAGATGGGGCCGGTAGTTGATCCCTTCGCAGACCCATACCCTGCCGCGCGCGTCGATGTCGATATTCGTCGGATTCGCCAGCATCGGCTCCGCGGCAAACAGCGTCGCCTCGAGACCGGGCGCCACTTCGAGGCCATCGAGGGCATGCTGGATTTCACGGTGCTGTTCCGGCGTCAGGGTCTCCCCGACTGTCTTGACGACGAGGCCATATTCGTTGACGACTTCCGGCTTCTTGCACGAGAATCCGATAAGGCCTATTGCAATAACGGTTAACACGGTACGGGGGCGCATGGCTGATCTTCGCTAAGGTTTAATCCGACGGAAACGCCAACTTAAGAAACACCGGCCAATATTATGTATATTCGCGGCCGCAAGAAGTGGTGGGAGATGGGCATCGGTCACTGGGCATCGGTCACTGGGCATCGGTCATCCGTCACTGGTCATTGGGACGTACCCAGCATCCCGCATCCTGCATCCTGCATCCCGCATCCCCCTCCCCAACCCTCCCAACGCCACGCCGTGATCCAGATAGACGACGCCCTGACGCCCTCCGCGCTGCTGCCGGCCATCCAGCGCATGTGGGCCCTCTCCGCCGACAAAATCGACCGTATCGCCGCCTCGTTCGACGTGTCCCGCGGCGCACCCGTCTTCACCATCAACGGACGCTACACGGCGCGCGGCTGGACGGAGTGGACGCAGGGCTTTCAGTTTGGCGGCGCCATTCTGCAGTTCGATGCGACGGGCGAGGAGCGCTTTCTGGAGATGGGCCGGCGGCAGACCGTCGACCACATGGCCTCGCACGTGACCCATATCGGGGTGCACGATCACGGGTTCAACAACGTCAGCACCTACGGCAACCTGCTCCGCCTGATGAGCGAATCCCGGCTGCCGGCCGACGCGTGGGAGCGCCGTTTCTACGAACTCGCACTCAAATGCTCCGGAGCCGTCCAGGCGGCGCGATGGACGACCCTGCCGGACACCGGCGGCTACATCTACTCCTTCAACGGCCCCCATTCCCTGTTTTCCGATACCGTCCGCTCCCTCCGCGCGCTCGTGCTGGCGGACCGGCTCGGGCACGCGCTCATGGGCGAAAACGACGGGAAGATCAGCCTGTTGGGGCGCGCGATCGGGCACTTACGGAGCACGTCGCGCTACAACGTCTACTTCGGCGAAGGCCGCGATCATTACGATATCCCCGGCCGAGTCGTCCACGAAAGCATCTTTAACCTCAACGACCACCGGTACCGCTGCGCGAGCACCCAGCAGGGCTATACGCCCTTTTCCACCTGGACGCGCGGCCTCGCCTGGATCGTCTGCGGCTACGCCGAACAGCTCGAGTATTTCGCGACCCTGCCGGACGACGCGCTGGCGCCCTACGGCGGCCGCGCCGAGGTCGAGGCTCTCATGCTGCGTACCGCCCGCGCCACGGCCGACTTCTACCTCGAGCATACCCCCACCTGCGGGGTGCCGTACTGGGATACCGGGGCCCCTGGCCTGGAGCGCCTGGGCGACTACCTGAGCCGGCCGGCCGATCCGTTCAACCACCAGGAGCCGGTCGACAGTTCGGCCGCCGCGATCACGGCGCAGGGTCTGCTTCGGCTCGGCGCCTACCTCAACGGCAAGGACGCCGGCGCCGGCGATCGGTACCTCCAGGCCGGCCTCACCGTGCTCAAGACCCTCATGCAGGCGCCCTACCTCAGCGAAGACGCCCGTCACGAAGGCCTGCTCCTGCACGCCGTGTACCACCGCCCGAACGGCTGGGATCATGCGCCCGATGCCGACGGCGTGCCCCGGGGCGAATCGTGCATGTGGGGCGACTACCACCTGCGAGAACTCGCGCTTTACGTCCAGCGCCTGGCCGAAAAGAAACCGTATCTGACGTTTTTCCGGATATCGGCATGATGCGCGTCGCGCGCCCCGTTTGTTGAATCGCCCCTGACTAGTTCCTCCGAGACATGTCCGACGCCCCCGCACTCAGCCGGCTTTGCATCCATACCATCACGACCAAACCGTGGCCCATTGAAACGGCGATGGACGCCTATGCCCGGGCGGGCGTCGGCGGCATCTCGGTCTGGCGCGACGCGCTCGACGGGCGATCGGCGACCGATACGGGCCGGCGCATCCGGGAGGCCGGGCTGTCGATCGTATCGCTCGTCCGAGGCGGGTTTTTCCCCGCGCTGGATGCGGCGGACCGGGAACGCGCCATCGACGAGAACCGGCGCATCGTCGACGAGGCCGCCGCGCTCGGGGCGCCGCTCGTGGTGCTCGTGTGCGGCGCGGCCATCGGGCAGTCCCTCGACGCGTCGCGCCGGCAGATTCAGGAGGGGATCGAGGCGGTGCTGCCCCACGCGCGCGCGGCCGGCGTGAAGCTGGCGATCGAGCCGCTCCATCCGATGTACGCCGATACGCGCTCTGCCGTGGTGACCCTTGAGCAGGCCAACGACCTCGCCGAGGCCATCGGCGACGACCATGTCGGCGTGGCGGTCGATGTCTACCACCTCTGGTGGGATAACCATCTTCAGCAAGAAATCGCCCGGTGCGGCGCGCAGGGTCACCTGCATGCCTTCCACGTCTGCGACTGGCGCTCGCCGACGCGCGACATGCTCAACGACCGCGGCCTGATGGGCGAAGGCTGCATCCCGATCCGCCCGATCCGCGGCTGGGTGGAAGAGACCGGCTTTGACGGATTCATCGAAGTCGAGATCTTCTCCACCGCCTACTGGGCGATGGACCAGCAGCAGTTTCTCGACCACATCGTCGAGGCATATCGCCAGCACGTGTGACGGCAGCCCCTCACGCACTCCCTAGCCATTACCCGCATCCAAACCAACCTCAACGCCATGTCAAACGTCCATAAAGTCGGCATCATCATGAACGGCGTCACCGGTCGGATGGGCACCAACCAGCACCTGATGCGATCGCTGGTGGCCATCCGGCGCGACGGCGGCATCCCGATCAATGAGACCGACGTCATCATGCCGGAGCCGCTGCTCGTGGGCCGCAACAGCGTCAAGCTGGAGAACCTCGCCCGCCAGGCCGGCATCTCGGCATGGAGCACCGACGTCGCCAGCACGCTGAGCGACCCGAACTACCCGGTCTACTTCGACGCCCAGACCACCACCCGGCGTGTCGAGGCGGTGCGGATGGCGATCGCGGCCGGCAAGCACATCTATTGCGAAAAACCGACGGCCATGACGGCGAAAGAGGCGTACGAGCTGTATCTCTACGCGAAGGAGGCCGGCGTCAAACACGGCGTGGTGCAGGACAAGCTCTATCTGCCCGGACTCGTCAAGCTCAAGACCCTGATCGACAGCGGCTTTTTCGGCGAGATCCTCTCGGTCCGCGGCGAATTCGGGTACTGGGTGTTCGAGGGCGACATCGTGCCGGCGCAGCGGCCGTCCTGGAACTACCGGCTGGAGGACGGGGGCGGCATCCTCGTCGACATGCTGTGCCACTGGCGCTACGTGCTGGACAATATCTTCGGCGGCGTCAAGTCGGTGTCGTGCCTCGGCGCCACGCACATCAAGCGCCGCTGGGACGAGCACGGCAAACCGTACGCCGCCACCGCCGACGATGCGGCGTACGCCACGTTCGAACTGGAGGGCGACATCATCGCCCACTTCAATTCGTCGTGGTGCGTGCGACCGCGCCGGGACGACTTGCTGACGGTGCAGGTGGACGGCACGAAAGGCTCGGCGGTGGCCGGCCTCCAGCAATGCTGGATGCAGCCCTACGGCGCCACGCCCCGGCATACGTGGAATCCGGATATCCCGAACCCGATCGACTTTTACGCCGGCTGGACCACCGTGCCCGATCACAAACCCTACCCGAACGCCTTCCGCGCCCAGTGGGAGCTCTTCCTGCGCTACATCGTCACCGACGCGCCCTACCGGCTCGACCTGCTTGAGGGCGCCAAGGGCGTCCAGCTGGCGGAGAAAGCGATGGAGTCGTGGAAGAAGCGGGCCTGGGTCGACATTCCGAACCTGAACGAGGAATACGCATGAGCCGGGTGGCATTGATCACGGGCGGCACGCGCGGGATCGGGCTGGGGATAGCCCACGCGCTCGCCGCGGAGGGGTACGACCTCATGCTGTGCGGTCGCCGGCCCGCCGCGGAGGTCGTCCCCACCCTGACCGAACTCGGCGCCCGGGGCATCCGCGCCGCCTACCAGATCGCCGACATGGCGAACGCCGCGGAGCGCAGCGCGCTGCTCGAAAAAACACGCGAGACCTTCGGGGCGCTTCACGTGCTGGTGAACAACGCCGGCATGGCGCCGCGCGACCGCCGCATGATGTTGGATGCCACGGAGGAGAGCTTCGAGGAAGTCCTGCGCGTCAACCTGCAAGGCCCCTACTTTCTGACGCAGGCCGTGGGCAACTGGATGATCGCGCAGCGGGCCGCGGATGCGGCGTTCAGCGGCTGCGTGATCAACGTCAACTCGATCTCCGCCACCGTCGCATCCATCAACCGGGGCGAATACTGCGTCTCCAAGGCCGGCCTCGCGATGGCCTCGCAACTCTGGGCCGTGGCCCTCGCGCCGCACGGCATCCCCGTGTACGAACTGCGCCCCGGACTGATCAAGACCGACATGACCGCCGGCGTGACCTCGAAGTACGACGCCATGATCGAACAGGGCGCCCTGCTCGAGCCCCGATGGGGCACCCCGGAGGACATCGGCCGCGTCGCCGCCATGCTCGTACGCGGCGACCTGCCCTACGCCAGCGGCCAGGTCCTCACCCTCGACGGCGGACTCACGATGCCCCGGTTATGAGGGCTGGATCCCCCACGGCCGAGCCCCCTCGTGGACCGGCCATCAGAGGAAGCGGACCACCGTTTGGGTTCGCGCTCCTGATTCACCCCTAGCACGATGCCCCTACCATCGCCCATGCTCTCCTGCCAGAAGTCGCTTTTTAACCTGCCGGCCGACATCCATTACCTGAACTGCGCCTACATGTCTCCGCTGATGCGGGACGTCGAGGAGGCCGGCATCGCGGGTATGCGGATGAAGCGTGCGCCGCACGTCGTCCAGCCCGCTGATTTTTTTGAAACGGCGGGGGCCGTGCGCGGCCTGTTCGCCGGCCTGATCGGCGCCGCCGAGCCGGAGCGCATCGCACTCGCGGGGTCGGCCTCGTACGGGATCGCGACGGCGGCTCGGAATCTGCCCGTCGGCGAGGGACAGACGATCGTGGTGCTGGAGGAGCAATTTCCGAGCAACATCTACAGCTGGCGCCGGCTCGCCTCGGAGCGGCGCGCCGGCGTGGTGACGGTCGATGCCCCGCCTGTCGGCGACGGCCGGGGCCGGCGGTGGAACGAGCGGGTGCTCGAGGCGATCGAGGCGCGCACGGCCCTCGTCGCGATCCCCCATGTGCACTGGGCGGACGGCACCCTGTTCGACCTCGAGGCCATCGGCGCGCGCTGCCGGGACGTGGGCGCGGCGCTGGTGGTGGACGGCACCCAATCGATTGGCGCGCTCCCGTTCGACGTCGCCCGCATCCAGCCCGACGCGGTGGTGTGCGCCGGCTACAAATGGCTGATGGGTCCCTACAGCACCGGCGTCGCCTATTTCGGACCCCGGTTCGACGACGGCGTCCCGCTGGAGGAAAACTGGATCGGCCGCAAGAACAGCGAGCAATTCGGCGGACTGGTCCGCTACCAGGATGCCTATCAGCCCGGCGCCATCCGGTATGACGTCGGCGAGCGCTCGAATTTTATCCTGCTGCCGATGCTCAAGGTAGCGCTGGAGCAGGTCGTGGCCTGGGGGCCTGCGGCGATCCAGGCCTACGACGCGCGGCTCATGGGTCCGTTCGTCGCGCTCGCGCGCAGCCTGGGGTGTTTTGTGGAGGCGGACGACCGGAGCGCCCATCATCTGTTCGGACTGCGGCTGCCGGCCGGGGTCGATATGGATGCCTTTGCCGCCACGTTGCGCGCGCGTCAGATCAGCGTATCGGTCCGGGGCACGGCCATACGCATCTCCCCCCACCTGTATAACGACGCCGCCGATGTTGCCGCGCTGTCCGAAGCGCTATCGACGACCTTGCAGGCCGGCTAGACGCCCGGCCTCCTCGATGCGATGTTACCCGGGAAGAATGGGGGTTGGCCTGAACCCTTTCGCCGGCTGACGCATAGCAGGCATGGGCTTTGAACCTTTTACCTGCATCACGTTCAATCCCCATACATGGCCCTGAAATCATCATGAAACGCCTTCCTGCCTCGTCCGGCGCTGCGCTGATCGCCTGCTTTGTACTCTTTTCTGTACACCTCGCCGCCTCGGCGCAGCCGGCCGTGACGGACATCCTGGATCGCCTCCAGGCCCGCTACGACGAAGCCACCACCCTCCAGGCCGACTTCAGCCAGCATCTTACGACCCCCGACGGAGAACATCTGCCCGGCGTAAGCGGGAGCCTGCTGCTGCGGGGCAATCAGTATCGGGTGGATACGGACGCCCAGACCTTCGTCACCGACGGGCAGACGACCTGGATTTACAACCGCTACGAAAACCAGATCCTGGTCAATGACTACGTAGAGGATCCGTCGACCTTTTCGCTGAGCGATTTTCTCTACGCCTTCGACGAAAACTATGAAGTCCTTGAGACGTCTGAGGGATATCTCGATGGCATCAAACATGAAATCCTGGCGCTTCGTCCGCGCAGCGACGAGTCCTTTTTCCGAGAGGTCACCCTGTGGGTGCGAGATACAGATAGCGCAATCACACGTCTTCGCGTCATCGATGTAAACGAGGCGGAGCTGGAGTTCAGCCTGGAGCACCTGGTATTCAATCCGCCACTCAACGGCAACCCCTTCGATTTTGCACCGCCGGCCGATGCCGAACTCATCGACCTGAGGTCGGAATAGCGATTACCCCCGCAGCAACCCGCCCATGAAGCGCATTTTGTCCTATGGTATCAGCATCCTCCTTGGCGGGGTGTTGCTTTATCTTGCCTTGCGAGGCATGCCGCTCGCGGAGCTGGGCGAAGCGCTGCGTCATGCGCACTATGTCTGGATCGTGCCGCTCATCGCGGTGATCCTGTTCAGCCACGCCATGCGCGCCTATCGGTGGAAATTGCTGATCGAGGCGCTACCGGAGCGGGGCGTCGAGACAGGGGCTTCCACGGTCTCGTTTAAAACCGCCTTCCTCTCCGTCCTGATCGGGTACCTCGTCAACCTGGCGACGCCCCGGCTCGGCGAGGTGGTCCGCTCCGCCAACCTCGCCCGGCAGGAAAAAAAGCGCATCAGCGGTGTGATGGGGACGGTCGTCATCGAGCGCCTGCTCGACTCCGTCGTGCTGCTGGCGGCGATCGGCGTGACGCTCGCGCTGTACATCGATCAGTTCGGCTTTTTTGACGAACACGTGTTTCAACCGCTATGGAGCGGCCTCAAGCGGTTTTCGGTCGGCGGCTATGCCCTGGTCGCCGTGGTGGGGCTCAGCGCCGGCGTGGCGAGCGTGCTGGCCCTCCGCGCGGCTCGGCGCAGCGACCACCGCCTGATGCGTCGCGTCCGCGGAGCCGCCATATCCTTTCGGGACGGCATCTACACCCTCCACCGCTCACCCCGCCAGTTCGCGATGATCTGGACGACGGTGCTCATGTGGATGGGCTACGTCCTGATGGCGTACCTGCCGTTGCTGATGCTCGACCTCCCCGCGAAATACGGGTTGAGCCTGCTCGACGCCTTTGCCATCATGGTGTTCGGTTCGCTCGGCATCGCCGTGCCGGCTCCCGGGGGCACCGGCTCGTACCATTACATCACGAAGATGGCCCTCGTGCACGTTTTCGGCATGGACGGCGGCGACGCGATCGTCTATGCAGTGCTCGCGCACGGCATCCAGCTCATCTTTTATGTGGTGATCGGCGCCATTGCCCTCGTCATGCAGGGCGTATCTTGGCAGGTACTTCGCAAGGATGCGGTTGAAACTCCGCAGAAAGCGCTGTAAGCTGCTCGGCGAAACGTTCATCGGATACAGCCAGCCTCCATGCATCGGAACGGAGCCCTTCGCCGCCTCATTCTCGCGCTCCTGCTGACGAGCGCGCTGCAGATTGTCCGTGCCCAGGACGCCCAGCCGCTGTCGTCTCCCCTCTTCACGGGCGCCCCGCACGACATCCCCTACCAGGACTACGACCTGGAGCACCTGAGGCTCGCGCTGCGTGTAGAACTGGACGCCGGCCGCATCTATGGCGTCGCCACGTACCGCATCCGCCACGTCGAGGACTCCCTGCCGGCCATCGTGCTGCGCGCCCGGGACATCGAGGTCTTCAGCGTCCGGGCCGGCACACTCGACGGCGAAAAATTCGCTTCGACCTATACATTCGAGGGCGCCGACAGCCTCGTGGTCTCGCTGGATTCCCTTTCGGCGGTGCGCGAGCCCATCGAGGTGCAGGTGACGTACGCCGCCACGCCGGCGAGCGGCATGTATATCCACCGCCCCGCCACGTCGCGCGATGCCGCGCTGGTATGGACCGACGCCGCGCCGGAAAGCCAGCAGTTCTGGCTCCCCCTGCCATTCAGCCCGTCCGACCTCCTGACCTCCGAGGTCCTGATCTCCGTCCCGCCGGACATGGAGGCGTTGTCGAACGGCCAGCTCACGGAGACCATGCCCACCGAGGACGGTCTGGTGCTGTTTCACTACGTGCAGGACCAGCAGCACGCGCCGTATGCGATCGGCCTCGTCGTGGGGCGATTCTTCAAATACGAGCAGTCGGTCCGTCTCTACAACGGCTTTACCGTCCCCTTCGCCCAGTGGGTCCCTGAAGAACGCACGGACGAAGTCGCGCGAACCTTTCAGGAAACCGGGTCGATCCTCAACTTCCTGTCCGCGCGTTTCGGGACCGTCTATCCCTGGCCCCGCTACACACAGGTGCTGGCGAACGACCTGCTGATCGACCAGTTCGACTTCACGGGCTTCACGCTGTTCAACGACCGCTTCCTGCTCGACGAGCGCGCCGCGCTGGACGAGTCGCCCGTGCTCGCGCTGGCCACGGCGCTCGCGCACCAGTGGGTGGGCGCGATGTTGCCGCCCGATTTCTGGTCCGAGTCCTGGATGGCCAGCGGGCTCTCCACCTACATCGGTCTGCTGTACGTTCGGGAGCGGGAAGGCGACGAGGCGTTTTACGCCGGCCTGAGCCGGCTCGCCGACGCCTACTTCGCCGAAGCCGCGCAGTACCGCCGGCCGCTCGTGTGGAACGAATGGCGCCACCCGGTCGATATGCTCGACGCCCATAGCCGGGCCAAGGCCGCCTGGATCTTCCATGCCATCCACCAGCAGCTGGGCGATGACGCGTTCTGGGGACTTCTCGAAGCGTTCCGTCGCGCGCGCGCCTTTACGCCGGTCAACTCCGACCAGCTCAAGCAATCCCTCTCGACCTGGTCGAAAACCTCGTACGACCGCTTCTTCGACCAGTGGGTCTACAGCGCCGGCCACCCCGAGCTGAATGTTTCTTACCGCTACGACGCCGTGGCCGAGTCGCTGTATGTCGATCTGCGCCAGGTCCAGGAAGGGTATCTCGTGCCAGGCGTGTTCGACCTGAACCTCGATTTCGAGATCCACTCGCTCGGGAGTTCGCAGCGATTCAGCTACGCGCTGCGCAAGAACGCGGCGCGCGTCGCGTTTCCGCTGTCGCTGGCACCGCGCTTCGTGCTGGTCGACCCCGACCACCGCTACCTGATGAAAACCCGCGTCGACCAGAACCTGACGGCCTGGGTGGCGCAGCTCCGCTACGCGCCCAACGTCCTCGATCGCCTCGCCGCCGTGGAGGCGCTCGGCGCCTGGAAAAACGATCCGGCACTGGGTATCGGGCTGCAATCGGTAGTGCAGACGCAGCCTCCGGAGACGGTGTATACCGCCGTGGTGTCCCTGCTGACCACGCTGCCGCCTTCCGAGTCGACGGATCGGCTGTTGCTCAATGCCTTTGAGGGTGGTTCGCCCCGGATCCAGCGTATCGTCCTAGAGGGGCTTTCGGGCCGCGACCAGACGGCGGATGTCACGATCATGGCGCTGGAAACCGCCGAGACCGCCATGAGCTACGTTCTCCAGGCATCCGCCGTATCCGTGCTGGCCCGGGTGAAGGCGCCATCCGCCGAAGGCATCGTCCGCTCCGCGCTCATCACGCCTTCCCACCGGGAACGCGTGCGTCTCGCCGGCCTGGGCGCGATACCGATTGTGGGCATCAGCACGCGAGAGGGCGTGCAGCTGGCGACGTCGTACACGGCGGCACACCATCCCACCGAGTTGCGCTTGGGCGCGCTCCGGCTGCTCACGTATTACGCCGGCATGGGCAACAAATCGGCGCTTTCGGCGCTCGACGGACTGACCGAAGATACCTCTCCCCTCGTCCGGCGTGCCGCCATCCTCGCATCCGGCGCGGTCCGGCAGGATACCGACCCGGATGTACCCATCGAAACGCTTCTCTCCCTGCCGTATTTGCGCCAGACGGTGCGGCAATTCGACTGACCCCGAACCATTCACGGTTTCTTTGCACAGAGGGACCGCTCGCCACGGCAATCAAACGGTTCGCCGTTAGGCATCGACGGTTCGGCGGAAAAGGGAAGGAATCAACGGCCGCTATCCATTAGGATTGTACAGGCGATATTCCCTCCCGTGCCCAGGCAAGGGGCATCGCGCCGAGTACGTCTGTTCGATCTGGCGCTGTCTGAACATGCTTTCGGGCAGAACCTATCCTGGATGTGATGCAGGATGCAACGCCGTCCTGGGGGCGCTCTGAACACCCGGGGACGATCCGAACGAATTTTCTGACACTACCTAGCAGATTCAGAAAGCGATGTATATGCTATCCGAAACAACCGTGGACACGCAGAATCCGCTCTCCGAATTGATTAGCGACGAGTTGTACGATATGCTGGCGAGTCACTCTCTCTTGAGCGACAAAGGCATTCGTGATTATCAGATTCGCATGAAATTCCGGATGATGCGCGATAACGACGTGCCGGCCTGTGACGCCATTGAACAACTCCGCAACGAATATCCCTACCTCCAGTTCGATACCGTCCGCAAAATCGTCTACAAGCTCAACGGGAAGAAATAAGCGCTAGCTCGCGGCGCGCTGCATCGCCGCCGCATAAACGGTGAGGGCGCAGGCGACAGACACGTTGAGGGATTCCACCGGACCGAACAGCGGGATCGAAACGAGAGCGTCGCACTGCTCCTTGACGGACGGATGCAAACCCATCCCCTCACTCCCCATGACGATCACGACCGGCTTGAGCCAGTCAAAGCTCCAGATCGTATCCCCTTCCGTCGATTCCGTCCCGACAACCCAGTATCCCCGCTCTTTCATCTGATACAGCGCCTCGGACAGTTTGCCGACGCGCGCGATAGGCAATCGCATGGCCGCGCCGGCACTGGCCTTCATGGCGGCTGCGTTCAGGGGCGCCATGCGCTGGTCGGGGACGATGACGCCCGCCACGCCGGCCGCGAGGGCGCTCCGAAGCATCGCCCCCAGATTGTGCGGATCCTCCACCCGGTCCAGTGCAAGGACGACCGGCCTGCGCTCGGCCACCTCGTCGCGCGTGGGGGCTATGTCCCGCAGCATGTCGTCGAGGTCGCGGTACTCGATGCCGCTGATGAACGCCACGACCCCCTGATGATTGGCGCGTCCGCTCTCCTTGTCCAGCCTGACTTCCGGCGCGTACTGAACGGGCACGCCCTGGCGGGAAGCCGTCGCGCGGATGGCGTCGATTTCGGGTCCGCCGCCGCGCTTGGTCAGCAGGATCTTTTCAATGGAGCGCGGCTGATTGATCAGGGCTTCTTTTACCGGCTTTCTCCCGATCAGAACCGATATCGTTGTCTCGTTCGTCGCCATGGGTGGGTTGTTTGCGCGAATAGCGGATGAGCCCGACGATGCCGAGACCAATGAGGACGATCGCGATCATTTCCGCCTGGGTGAATACAATTCCGAATAATTCGAAGGTGTTGTTCACCCGAATCTGTTCGATGAGATACCGCTCGATCCCGTTCAGCACGAGATAGACGGAAAAGAGCCAGCCGGCGCGGAACGGGTGCTTGCGCACGCTCCACAGGACGGCCGTGATGAGCATACACGCAATGAATTCGTAGATGGGCGTGGGGTACACCGGCTGGGCCGACAGGTTGATGCCCAGGATGTTGTTGCTGTAGGTCTCCGCCCAGAGCCACATCGGCAGCCAGTCCGGCTTCGCGGCGACGTCGCTCGGGATGCCCCAGTCCCCATCGCCGGCCAGGTGGCACCCCAGCCGGCCGATGCCGTAGGCAATCATGAGCCCGGGCGCCAGCGAGTCCGCAAACACGGCGGCATCCAGGCCCTTCTTCCGCACATACGTATACACGACCGCCGCCGCCACGATGAGTCCGCCGTAAAACGTAAAGCCGCCGGAGGAAAACACCATCTGAAACGGCGCGCGCGCGAACTGGTCGAGGTTTTCGAGGATGTGAAAGAGCTTCGCGCCGGCGAACCCCGAGGCCAGCGCGATCATGGTGACGACCCAGACGATGTTGGAGGGCGCCACCTTCTGCATGCCCGAGCGGCCCTTCTTGCCCTTCGCGTCCACCTTCATCATCACGCCGTTCAGCCGGCCCAGGGCATAATAGCGATCCAGCTCCTTGCCGAGGAGCCAGCCGGCCGTCATGGCCCCGATGGCCACCATCGCCCCGAAGGAATAGATCGGAAACGGCAGGTTGATCCCGAACAGTTCCTTGAAGATGTCGCTCAGTCTGGGGTACATGCTTTACCTCGGGTTACGATGCGGTCGTAGCGTTCGAACCTAGATACGTTGCAAGGGCGTCCAACGCAACCGATTCCTGGTTGCCTGTTGCCATATGCTTCACCTGCGCCGCCCCCTGCGCCAGCTCGCTGTCGCCGACGATGACGACGTTTTGCGCGCCGGCCCGGTTCGCGTCGCGCATCTGCGCCTTCATGGAGCGGCCCTGGAGGTCGACGTTGACGCGGAGCCCGGCCTTGCGCAGGGCCAGCGCCGCGCGGAATGCCCACCGGCCGGCCGCCTCGCCGAGTGCAATGAGCACCGCATCCGGCCGAGCCGCGGCCGGGAAGGGATGCTGCAGGGCTTCCAGCGCCAGAAAGAGCCGTTCGATGCCGGCCGCGAAGCCCACAGCCGGCACGCCGTCGTCGTTGCCGATCTCGCGGGCGAGGAGGTCGTAACGTCCCCCGCCGGCGAGCGCGCTCTGCGCGCCGAGGTCGCCGCTTTCCAGCTCGAATGCCGTCCGGGTGTAATAGTCGAGCCCGCGCACCAGGAACGGGTCTTCCACGAACGTCACGCCCACGTCGACCAGGAAGGCCTTTACGGCATCGTAATGGGCCAGGCTGGCCGCATCCACATAATCGATAAGGCGCGGCGCATCCGCGAGGAGCTTGCGTTCGCGCTCGTTTTTTGTGTCGAGAATCCGCATGGGATTCTTTTCGAGCCGGGCGAGGCTGGTCTCTGTCAGCTCCGAGGCGTAGGGTTCGAAATACGCACGGAGCGCCTCCCGGTAGCGCGGCCGGCTCTCCGTATCGCCGAGCGTATTGATGCGCAGCGTCTGGTTGGTGACGCCGAACGCGTCGTATACGGCCATCATCACTGCGATCGTCTCGGCATCCGCCATCGGATGGTCCACGCCGATGACCTCGGCGCCGAACTGATGAAACTGGCGGTAACGCCCCTTCTGCGGGCGTTCCGCGCGGAAGCAGGGGCCGATGTAGAACACCTTCTGGGCGCCGCCCAGCTGGTCCATGTGATGCTGCAGGTAGGCGCGCATGACCGGGGCCGTAACCTCCGGACGAAGCACGTAATGCGTATCCTCGCGCTCGAACGCGAACATCTCTTTCGAGACGATATCCGTCAGCTGCCCGATGCCGCGGGCGATCAGTTCGGTCGGTTCGAGGATCGGCGTGCGGATCTCGGAAAACTGGAAGCGCTCGAACACGTCCCGGATTTGCCGCTCGACATACTGCCACTCGGCCGTACCCTGGGGATGTACGCCCTCGCGCGTGGATCCGGCCGGCAGGATATCGAAGGTGCCGGTGATATTCTTGATGGACGTACTCATCCCAGATTTCGTTCGCTTTCTACAAAGAGGGCAATGATTTCCGCCGTGGATTTCGCGGTCAGGAGCCGCGCCCGGAAGCCGGCCTCGTTCATCAGCCGCGAGACCCGGCTCATGGTCTTGATGTGCTCCGATTTGGCATGCTCCGGACCTACCAGCAGGAAGAGCAGCCGCACTGGTTCGTCGTCAATGGCGTCGTAGGGAACGGGCGAGGCCGTCGTGGCAAACGCGGCCACGATCCCGGACACGGCCGACGTCTTGGCATGCGGAAGCGCGAGGCCCTTGCCTACGCCGGTGGACATGATGGCTTCGCGAGCCAGCACCGCGCGGCGGACGCTCTCGAAATCGAGCACCCGCTCATCGCCCTGCAGCAACGCCATCAAATGGTCGAGCACGTCGCCCTTGGTTTCGCCCGGCAGATGGACGCTCACCGTGTGGGGTGTCAGAAGTTGGGCGATCTCGAACACGTCAACTCAAAACGTTCTACAGGGCAGGACGCGCCGTCTTGGCGTGTGGAAGCGTATCGGCGCGCTTTATTCGGCAAGCAAGAACGACCCATGTGCGGAGTCGTTCCTACGCATCGGGGCCGGACCGACGCGATTTGGATGAAATCTACGTGTCATCCATTCCATCCCTCTCCCTGATACAGCGCCGCGTCGATGTCGCGGAGGCGGTTCAGCACCCACGCCATGTCGTCCGGCAGCGGGGCCTCGAAATCCATCTCTGCTCCGGTCTGCGGGTGCTTGAAGCCCAGCGTTCGGGCATGCAGGCCCTGACGCGGCATCCGTTCGAACAGGTTGCGAAAATAGGCGACGCGTTTGGAGGTCTGGGGGCCGAACCGCACTTCCGTGCCGCCATACGTGGTATCGCCCAGAATGGGGTGTTTGAGATGGAGGGCATGGACCCGAATCTGATGGGTCCGCCCCGTCTCAAGGCGGAAGGCCACGTGCGACGTGTAGCCGAAGGACTCGATGAGGCTGTAGTGGGTCACCGCGCGCTTTCCCTTGTCGTCGGGCACGACGGCCATCCGCCGGCGGTCCCGGCTGTCCCGCCACAGCGCCGTCTCGACCACGCCCTCCCTCGGCGAGGGTTCGCCCCACACCAGTGCCTCGTACGTTCGGCGCGTCGTCCGATCGAAAAACTGCCGCGCGAGTTTCGCATGGGTGACGTCGTCCTTGGCCACGACGAGCAGCCCGGAGGTGTCCTTGTCGAGCCGGTGCACGATGCCGGGGCGCAGGTCGATGCCCTCGGCGCTGCGGGGCTGGGCATTGGACATGGACAGCGGCGCCGGCGTTTCGTCGCCGTCATCCTCATCCTCCGTCTCCTCCAGCGAAATGGGGCCTGCGCCCAGATGATGGAGCAGCGCATTCACGAGGGTCCCGGTGCGATTGCCGTAAGCAGGGTGCACCACCATGCCGGCGCGCTTGTTGACCACCAATAGCCATTCGTCCTCGTAGACCACCTCCAGCGGAATCGCCTCGGGCGCCGCCTCGATCGGCGGGGGCCGCAGCACGATGCACACGATCCGGTCGTTTCCCTGCACGCGGTACGAGGGCTTGGTGGCGACGCGCCCGTTGACGCGGACCCGCTCCTCTTTCAGCGCCTGCTGCACCTTGGCCCGCGTCGCGTTGGCGACGAAGCCGGTGATATACACATCGAGCCGTTCGCCCTCCGCATAGCCGGAGGGCACGTCCAGAACGATTTCGGTTTCCTGTCGCTCCGTTTCCATCATCATCCCAGTATTCAGATTGCGTTCACGATCATCCAATCGGATGCGTGAAAGGTTCAACGGTGAAGGTGCGAGGTTTCAGGCCATCCCCCCACCTTGAAAAGGCATGTGCAAGGGCGGGGTCGTGCTCAGGCCGGCACTTCGGTCTTCAGGCGGTCGACCACGGCCAACGCTTCCTCGCGCGTGTTGTAATACGTGGGCGCAAACCGCAGCAGCCCGTTGCGGAGCGCGATCTGGATTCCCTCGTCCTGCAGCTGATGGAACAGCCTGCCGGCATCCGGGTGCCGCAGGGTCACGATACCGGAAGCCGCTTCGGGGTCGCTGGACCCATAGAGGGCGTGGCCGGCGTCCAGAAAACCATCCCGCAACAGCGCGGCCCGGTCCAGCACCTGCTCGGCGCACCAGTCAACGCCGCACTGTTCGCGAAGCCCCAGCGCCGCGTTCAGCGACACCACCCCCATCATGTTCATGGTGCCCAGCCGATACCGCCGCGCGGTGGGGTGGAACGTCAGTTCGTAGTCGGTCAGCCGGCTCCAGTCGATCGGACCGTGCAGCCAGCCGGCCATCGACTTCAGCCGATCCTGGAGCGCCTCCGTCACATACAAAAAACCGATGCCCTGCGAGGCCATCAGCCATTTGTGCCCGCCGCAGGCCAGGAAATCGATGCCGCAGGAGGCCACATCGAGTCCGAATGCCCCGAGCCCCTGGATGGCGTCGACGCAAAACAGAATGCCTCGCTCGCGGCACAGCGCGCCGAGCGCGCGCAAATCCGCCTTGAATCCCGACAGAAACTGCACCCAGCTCACCGTCAGCAAGCGGGTGCGCTTCGTCAGCATCGCCTCGACATCCTCGAGCGTGAAGACGCCGTCGCGATCCGGAATGTAATCGACCTCCACGCCGCGATCGCGCAGGTTGACGAACGGATAGACGTTGGCCGGAAACTCGCACCCGGGAATCGCGATGCGATCGCCCTGCTGCCAGTCGAGCCCCTGTGCGAGGAGGTTGAGGGCGTAGGAGGTATTCGGCACGAACGCCACCCGGTCTGCCACGGTCCCGATCGCCGCCGCCGCGCGATCGAGCGCACTTGCAATAACGGGCTCCATGTCGAAGAAGTTCTCGACATGCGTCTCGTGGCGCTCGGCGATGTAAGCCTGCAGCGCCTCCACGACGGGGGTGCTCATGGGCGCCACCGCCGCGTGGTTCATGTAGATCCCGTGTCGCGTGTGCGGGAAGTGCTGTCTGAGTTCGTCGATCGTCATACGTCGGGTCACGCCCTGTAAAACTGTTTGCCGGCCATCTGGAAAACGAGGCCCTTGAATTCGAGGCTGAGAAGATACACGAGCGCGGTGGAGGGATCCAATCCGGTGCGCGCGCACAGCGCATCGATATAAACCGGCTCGCCGCCGAGCGCATCGTAGAGCGCCTGCTCGGCCGGGTTCAGATCGGGCAGCGCCGCGGGCGCGGCCTTCTCGCCCATCCGCGCCGGCTCGATCTCCGCCAGCACGTCGTCGACCGTCTGCACCAGCTTCGCGTGGCCGCGCTGGATGAGCTGGTTGCACCCCGCGCCGGCGGTGTTGGTGACCGCGCTGGGCAGGGCGAACACCTCGCGATTTTGCTCCAGCGCGAGGCCGGCCGTGATGAGCGCGCCCCCTTTTTCGTAGGCCTCGACGACGAGGGTGCCGCGCGCCAGCCCGCTCACGATGCGGTTGCGCCGGGGAAAGTGCACCGCGTCCGGCTTCGCCCCCAGCGGGTATTCGGAAAGCAGCGCGCCGGCCCCGATCATGCGGAGCGCCAGCGCATGGTTGCGCGCGGGATAGATCCAGTCGGCCCCGAGCCCAGCACGGCGACGCTGCGGCCGCCGGCCTGCAACGCCGCGGCGTGCGCGATGGTATCGACGCCGTACGCGAGACCGCTCACGATGGTGTACCCCTGTTCGGCGAGTTCGCCGGCGAACCGCTCCGCCATGCGCTTGCCGTACTCCGACGGCTTACGTGTCCCGACGATCGCGATGGCCTGTTCGTCCTCCCGCGTCGTTTCCCCCCGCATCCAGAGAAATACGGGGGGATCGTAGATCGTGCGCAGCGCCTCGGGGTAGCCGGCATCCCATTCGGTGACGAGGCGGGCTTCGACCTGGCCGGCGCGTTGCCACTGGGCCTCGACCGCATCGTAGCCGTCGAACCGGGCGATGGCGTCCGCCGTCACATCCCCGATCCCCTCGAGCGTCGCGAGCCGGGCGCGCGGCGCCTCCAGGGCATCGATGGCCGATCCGAAATGATTCACCAGCCCCCGAATTCGCCCCGGCCCCACGCCGGGCACCAGCGACAACGCAATCAGCGCGCGCTGCTCGTCGAGCGCATCATCGGTGGTGGGGGGCATGGACAGCAGAGTGAGGATGAAACTACGCCTTACTCTTCTCTAGACGATTCCAGAGGTCCATTCGTAACCTGTCGAGCCCTTTTTGTGCAACGGCGCTGATCGGTACGATGTGCAGGTCGTCGGGAAAACCTTCCCGGATCATGGCGATCCACTCGTCGAGATCGTCGACGGGCAGCAGATCGATCTTGCTGAGCGCGACCATGCGCGGCTTGCGGAGGAGATCCGGGTTGAACGCCTCCAGTTCGGCCAGCAGGATGCGGTAGGATGCGGCGGGGTCGTCATCGGTGGAAGGGATGACGAAAAGCAGGATGGCGTTGCGTTCGATATGCTTCAGAAACTGGACGCCGAGGCCTCGCCCTTCGTGCGCCCCCTCGATGATGCCCGGGATGTCGGCGATGACGAACGACTTGTAGTCCTCGACCCGCACGACGCCCAGCGCCGGCTCCAGCGTCGTAAAGGGGTAATCGGCGATTTTCGGACGCGCGGCGGAGAGCGAGGCGACGAGCGTGCTCTTGCCGGCGTTTGGAAACCCCACGAGCCCCACATCAGCCAGGAGCTTGAGCTCCATCACGACGTCCATCTCCTGCCCCGGCTCGCCGGGCTGCGCGTAGCGCGGCGTCTGATGCGTCGAGGACTTGAAGAAGGTATTGCCCTTGCCGCCGCGCCCACCCTGGGCGAGCACGATACGCTGGCCCGGCTCGATGATCTCGGCCATGATCTCGTCGGTCTCCGCGTTGCGCGCGATGGTCCCGATGGGGACGCGCAGGACGATGTCGTCGCCGCTGCGTCCCTGCTTCATGGCGCCGGAGCCCGGCCGGCCGTTATCGGCGAAGTGGTGCCGGTTGTACCGGAGATCGAGCAGGGTGTACAGGTGGGCGTCGCCCTCGAGCAGGACGGAGCCGCCGGCTCCGCCGTCGCCACCATCCGGACCCCCGTTGGGCTCGTACTTGGCGCGGCGGAACGAGACGGCGCCGGCGCCGCCCTTACCGCTGCGGACCGAGATGGTGACGTAATCGACAAATTTCATCGTTCGTATACGGACGATTCCGTATCATGGTGGGCCGGTTCGCATTCGGGACCGGACCTCGTTAAACGTCCAAACGCGAAAACGTTCAACGTCCTTTTGAAGCACGTCATCCTCTACACCGACGGGGCCTGCAGCGGCAACCCGGGCCCCGGCGGATGGGCCGCCATCCTGATCCACGGCGGCCACCGACGCGAACTCTCCGGAGGGGAAAAGCACACCACCAACAACCGGATGGAGCTGATGGGAGCCATCGGGGGCCTCGAAGCGCTCAAGGAGCCCTGCCGCGTCACGATCCACACCGACAGCGCCTACATGCTCCGCGCCTTCACCGAGGGCTGGCTCCAGAAGTGGCAGAAGAACGGCTGGAAAACCGCGAGCAAAAAACCCGTCGAGAACCAGGACCTCTGGCAGCGGCTGCTGGAGCTGGAGAAGAAGCACCAGGTCGAATGGTCCAAGGTAAAGGGCCACGCCGACGACGAATTGAACAACCGGTGCGACGAACTGGCCGTCGCCGCCCGGAAGAACCTGTAGGGCCACAAAAATTTTCAGGCGCCAGGGATGTCTCAGGAGCCTAACCGGATCACCCCCCGCCCCCGCAGCCGCTCCACGAACGCCTCCCGGAAGGCCTCAACCCGCGAGGCGCGGACCGCCACCTCGAGCTCCGTATCGTCGCCATACGTCGATCCGGTCATCGACGCCTCCATCTCCTCGATGAGCCGCATCGCCGGCGATGTCTCGTCGTAGGGAAACCGGATCTTCAGCGTGACCCGGACGATCTCCTCGCGGACCACCGCGTCCGCCATCGCCGCGGCGGCGGCGTCGCCGTAAGCGCGGATGAGCCCGCCCGTCCCCAGCTTGGTGCCGCCGTAGTAGCGGGTGACCACGACCAGCGTATTCGTGACCTCCTTCGCGTCGATCTGCCGGAGGATGGGCGCGCCGGCCGTGCCGGAGGGCTCGCCGTCGTCGCTGGAGCGGAACTGGGCGCCGTCCACCCCGA
Source organism: Rhodothermales bacterium (assembly GCA_041391505.1). Lineage (NCBI taxonomy): Bacteria > Pseudomonadati > Rhodothermota > Rhodothermia > Rhodothermales > Rhodothermales bacterium. The sequence continues at coordinate 79,782 of JAWKNW010000013.1, read as the reverse complement.
TGCGGTAGGCCCAGCAATGGTGCGTCGCATCGTACTCACGCTTTCGGATGGCGGCGACCTGCACCTCGGCCTCCGCCGGCGTGGACGCCGGCAAGGCCTCCGCGATAAAGCGCGAGCCCTTTACCTTGATCTCGGCCCGCGTCGGGCCGGCGATGATGCGGTACGTGTCGGTCATTATCCCGGTGTCATCCAGGCCTGCGTCATTATTATGATGTCATCCCTCCGCGTTGTCCCCACGCAAGTGGGGATCCGGTCGGGATGACACCCAAATTGCATACTTCATGACGCCGCGGCGGCCTGCTGCTGCACGTACAGCATCTGCGTCGGATACGCGAACTCGATGCCCAGCTCCTCGAAGCGACGCATGATTTCCAGATTCATCGCCTGCTGGATGTCCATGTACACCGCAAAGTCCGGCACGAGCACGAAATAGACGATCTCGAAGTCGAGCGAAAAATCGCCGAACCCCTTGAAGTGCGCGCGGTCGAAGCGGACGTTTTCCTGCGCGAGCACGATCTCCTTGAGCATGTCCGGGATCTGCGCGATGTGTTCGCGCGGGGTCTCGTAGGTGACGCCGATCGTAAACGCGATGCGGCGTTCGTACATCCGCTTGAAGTTGCGGATGCGGCTGGATAACAGGTCGCTATTGGATACGATGATCTGCTCGCCGGAGAGGCTGCGGAGGCGGGTCGTCTTTAATCCCACCTTCTCCACCGACCCGAGATAGTCGCCCACGATCAGAAAATCGCCCACGACGAACGGCTTGTCGAGGATGATCGAGAGCGAGGCAAAGAGATCGCCCAGGATGTTCTGGACGGCGAGGGCGACGGCTATGCCACCGATGCCCAGGCCGGCCACCAGCGCCGTCACATCCACCCCGAAATTATCCAGCGCCAGCAGCACCGCGATGAGCCCCAGCACCAGGCGTCCGAACAGGGCGGCCGCCTGCATCGTGGTCACGGCGGCGGGGTCCTCCTCGAAACGGCGCTTGCGGTAATTATCCAGCCACAGCGTGATCAGGCTGGAGCCCCAGGCCACCATCTGCACGAGGCTCACGAGCAGCACGATACGGCGGAGCGTCGTCTCCGTCGCATCCGGGAGCGTGCCGGCCAGCATCGCCCCCAGCAGCGCGATCGCGATCAGGAAATAGTTCTTCGTCTGGTTGACGATCACGGAAAGGACGTCGTCGACGAGGTTCGTCGTGCGCGCAGCGAGGCGCTCCAGCCGGCCGCCCACCTGTTTGCGCACGAAAAACAGCACGAACGTCAGCACCAGCCACGCGCCGGCGATGAGGGCGATTTCGTAGAGGGGTACGCCAAAAAGTTGATAGTCGGCCAGCAGTTCTTGCAGTCGTTCAAACATCGGGAAATGGGGAATGGGTTAAGGGGGATGGCGGGTCAGAACGCGAGGCGAAGCTGTCTCGGCGTATCCGGATAGACCAGGTTGGCGAGGCCGACGCCGAGCAGCCGTACGGGCTGGGCCGGCGCGACGAGGTCGAGCAGCGCGATCGCGACGCGGCTCACGAGCCCCTCGTCGGCGGTCGCGTCGAACAGGGTGGTGGCGCGGGTAAAGGTTGTAAAATCGCGATAACGCACCTTGATCCGCACGGTGCGCGCCAGGAGGGCGTCGCGCGTCATTTCCTGGCACACGCGGGCCGCGAGCGATTCGAGCATCCGGTGCATCTCCGGGCGGTGGACGAGGTCCTGCGCAAACGTGCGCTCCGCGCTGCGCGACTTGCGCTTGCGGTAGGTGCGGACCTGCCCCTCGTCGATGCCGTTGCTGCGCTCCCACAGACGCCGGCCGTATTTCCCGAACATGCCGTCCACGCGCTCCGGCGTGAGCGCGGCCAGGTCGCCGATGGTGAAAATGCCGTTTTCGTTCAGGTACGATTCCGTCGCCGGCCCCACGCCGGGCAGCTTCGCCACCTTGAGCGGATGCAGGAACGCCAGCAGTTTTTCGGGCGGCACCACGGTGAGGCCGTCCGGCTTTTTATAATCCGACGCCATCTTGGCGACGAACTTGAGCGGCGCCACGCCGGCGGAGGCGGTCAGGTTGAGCTCGTCCCGAATCCGGGCCCGGATCTCCCGGGCGACCGCGGTGGCCGTAGGGTACCCCTCGGGGAGATCGGACACGTCCAGATAACACTCGTCCAGACTCAGCGGCTCGATCAGGGCAGTGTATTCGGTCAAAATCCGGCGCATGTGGGTCGACGCCTCGCGGTAGCGGGCGAAATCGCCGCGCACGAAGACGAGGTCCGGGCACAGCCGCAGGGCGGTGCGCGCCGGCATGGCGGAGTGGATGCCGTACACCCGGGCCTCGTAGCTGGCGGCCGCCACGACGCCGCGGCCGGTCGGACTGCCGCCCACTACCACCGGCTTTCCCCGAAGCGACGGATCGTCGCGCTGCTCCACCGAGGCGAAGAACGCATCCATGTCGATATGAATGATCTTGCGATCCATCGGGGTACATACACGGCCGGCGCGCGGGAGGGTTTCGCCGGGCGTCGCAAGCGGCCCGCGGCATCCCATCGGCGCATTTCCCGCCACAGGGAGCCGGCGCGCCGAGGGTTTCTACGCATGGATTTCACAGCCCCGGCGAGGAACCCGAATCCCTGTGGATAACCTGTTGAAAACCTACCGTTTGAGGGCCAAATACTGTGGGTAACTGGTACAAAAAAGTGTGGGAAAATAGCGCCATGGCGCGTTTGCAAGTGAACCGCTTCGAGGCGTACTCTTAATACCCTTTTTTATCGCACTTCCCAAAACAAGCGACTCGCATGAACGCAAGGGCACAAGCCGTATGGACCGATTGTCTTGCGCAGATTTCGAGTAGAGTGCCCGCCTATAGCTACGAGACCTGGATCCGTCCTATTCGGGCGCTGTCTCTCGACGGTCAAGAAAAGCAAATCCTTAATCTGGAAGTACCGAACGCCTTTCACCAGCGCTGGATCGAAGAGCATTATCGGGATCTCCTGTCAGACAGCATCCGCGGCATCCTCGGCCCGGATGCGCGGGCGGCCTATACGATCGGCGCCTACCGCGCCCAGGACGAGGCGCCCGAACTGCCCGAGGCCCAGCGTACGCCCCCCGCTCCCGAAGTACTGCCCTCCGGCGACGGAATGCCGGTACATGTCCAAGAACCGCAACCGCTTCCGGTCGTCGTGGAAGAAAATGTAGCGCCGCCCCAGTTGAATGAGCATTACACGTTCGATGAGTTCGTGGAATGCGACGGCAACCGTCTTGCGCGCAACGCGGCGCTGGCGATTGCGCACCGCCCGGGTTCGACGAGCTTCAACCCGCTGTTCATCTACGGCAACGTGGGGCTGGGGAAGACGCATCTCGCCCAGGCGATCTGCCATCAGGCGATGCGCGTCCACCCCGACCTGCGCGTGGTGTACGTATCGAGCGACAACTTCACCAACCAGTTTATTTCGGCGATCCGCAACAACCGGAGCCACGAGTTCGCCAACTTTTACCGGGCGCTGGATGTCCTCGTCGTCGACGACATCCAGTTCCTCAGCGGCAAGGAGCGCACCCAGGAGGAGTTCTTTCACCTGTTCAACGTGCTCCACCAGTCGGGCGGCCAGATCGTGCTCTGCGCCGACCGTCCGCCGCGCGACATCCAGGGCATCCACGCGCGTCTCGTGTCGCGCTTCCAGTGGGGCCTCACGGCCGACATCAGCGCGCCAGATTTCGAGACCCGCGCCGCGATCCTGCTCCAGAAGGCGCGCCGCTATAACCTCGACCTGCCGGCAGAGGTCATCGAGACCATCGCCCGGTCGGTGTCGACGAACATCCGGGACCTCGAAGGCATCCTGACGAAGCTCCTGGCGCACAGCCTGCTGCATCAGGAAGAGATCGACGCCCGGCTCGTTTGCGAGGTGCTCGGCGAGCGGGGCACCCCCATGAGCCGCATCACGCTGGAGCGGATCATGGAGGTCGTATCGGAAGAATTCGGCATCCCGCGCGAGCACATCATCGGCAAGTCCCGGAAACGCGAGGTGGTCCTCGCCCGGCAAACGGTGATGTACTTCGCCAAGGCGCTCACGCACCAGTCGCTGAAGTCGATCGGCTCGTATTTCGCCGGCCGCGACCACAGCACGGTCATCCACGCGCTGCGCACGATCGAGGGATACATGGAAACGGATCCCCAGTTCAGCGCACGCGTCGACCGGATCGAGCGCCTGCTGAAAATGAACGGACACTGACCCGGGCGGCGAACCCGGCCCTGGCCGTTCGCGCATATCGGTCGCGCCGAACCCCTGCATAGCGTGTGCGCACGGGTCGCGACCCCATTAACGAAAGCAGTATGCACATTCTTACGATCTGCAGCCACAAGGGAGGCACCGGAAAAACCACGACGGCCGTCAACCTGGCCGCCGCCCTCGGTTTGACCGGCTACCGCACCTTGTTGATCGACCTCGACCCCCAGGGGTTTCTCACGAGTATGCTGGGCCTGCAACAGCGCCCCAGCGCCGGCTCGTGCCTGGAACTGTTCGAACCCGGGGCCAACCTGCGGGACATCCAGCTCACGCGGGTGGGCTCGATCGATGTACTGCCCAGCTCCACCATGATGACGAGCAAGATGCGCCACCTGAACAAGGCGACGGATGTGTTCTTCATCAAGGAAGCCATGGCGCGGACGAACGACTACGAACTCGTCATCTTCGACACGGCCGCCGCGATCACCGTCTACAGCCTCAACGCCCTTGTCGCCTCGAACTACACCCTCATCCCGGTCACGCCGGAGTATCAGCCGGTGATGGGCGCCGAGCAGACGGCGGAAACGATCCGCGTCGTGCGCGACAAGCTCAACCCGGATCTCCACCTCCCCTACTTCGTGCTGACGCAGGTCGACGCCCGCCGGCGCGTGCACGAGAAATACCGCGACTACCTCATCAAGCGCTACCCCGACCAGGTGCTCGACGTGGAGATCCGCACCTGCTCCTCCCTCGCCAACTCCTACAAGGGCGGCGCCACCGTGTTCGACCTCGACCTGAATTCACGCGGCGCCCAGGACTACGCCCGGCTCACCGATACGCTCCTCCCCATCCTCACCGGCCAAAAACCCGACGCCGGCACGCCGGAGGATCCGCACGTGCACGTCATGCAGGAAAACAATCCGCTGCGCCGCAGCGCGTGACGCCCGCGAGAATCCTTCCGACCGGCTCAGCCCTCGATTTCGGTCACCAGCTGGATTTCGCGCAGCACGCCCTGGACACGGAAGCATTCCTCGAACGTCCCTTCGAAAACGGCCGCCTTGCCCTGGGTGTGTACCGTCCAGGCATGGGCCTCGGCCTGGCTGGTCGTGCACCCCGTCGCCTTCACCAGCTGTGTGATCACCTCGTCGAACGTGTGGATGTCGTCGTTGTACAGGATGACGCGCCAGGGCGTGTCGAAACGCTCCTCGACTTCCTCTTCGAGCAGCACCTCCTCGTCCGGCGCCACGTCGGCTCGGGGCTGTTCCATTAGCAGCTCAGAATACATCGAGATCGCTTGCTGGTGATCGGGTCAAGCCGGCAGGGCTTCGACGCTGAGGTGAAAATCTTCCATGACGGCATTGGCCAGCAGTTGCTTGCACGACCGCGTGGCGATGTCTTCGGCCTCCTTTTCGGACGCCGCATCGATCCACAACTCGATGAACTTGCCGATGCGCACGTTTTCGACCTTCGCCTCTCCGAGGTCGTGCAGCGCGCGTTGCGTGGCCTTGCCCTGGGGGTCCAGAATGGATGGACGCAGCGTGATGTTGACAGTCGCCTTATACATGATGTTCAGGGATACTCTTCGTTGTTGAAGGAGGCTTCGGTGGGCGTGTTCATGATGGCCCGCACCACACGCATCGCCGCGTTGGTAAGGCCGGCCAGCAGGTACACCATGATGGAAATCAGGAGGCCGACCTGCTGCAGGAAGATCGTAAGCAGCAGGCCCAGCGCGCAGGCGCCGAACTTGTACGGGTGATTCCGGATGTAGCGCAGCGTCGGCTTGGGCAGCGCGTCGAAGGGAATCGTCGACACCATCAGGCCGGCCAGCGCGGCGACAAACGGGATGAGCAGCGAGATCGAGCTGAAACTGAACTGATCCAGCCAGCGGGCATTCTCGATGTTCAGGATCAGCGCAACGATGGCCGCGGCCTGAATCGGGATCGGAAGACCGCTGAAATACTCCGGCTTGTCGCCCTCGGTATCCACGCTGATGTTAAACCGCGCGAGGCGCACGGCCCCGCACAACGCCGGCAGCGCCGAAACGATCAGGCCGAGCAGTCCAAACCGCTCGAGACCGAACACATAGACCAGAAAAGCCGGCGCGACGCCGAACGACACGATGTCGCTCAGCGAGTCCAATTCGATGCCAAAGATGCTCGTCGCGTTCGTGAGGCGCGCCATCATGCCATCCAGCGCGTCAAAAAAGCCGGCGAAGACGATCAGCCACCCGGCCAGATCAAACCGGCCCTCGTGGATCTGGATGATGGCGCCGAACCCGCACAGCAGGTTCATCAGCGTGAAGAACGACGGCACGGCGACGCGCGGGATCTGCCGGCGAGGCCGCGGGCCCTTGCTGGCCCGGTAGGCGGACAGCCGCTCGCGAAACCGTCGCTGCTTGGCCATGCGCGCGGGCTTGGGTGGACGTTCTTCCGGGCGGGGCATGGCTCAGTCGCGCTCCGCGGCGCGTTCGGCGCCGCCAACGGTAGCCGGCTCGGCGGGCGGCAGAAACCCGATGATGGTTTCGCCGGCCCGGACCATCTGCCCGATCTCGACATCAAACTGCACTTCGGGCGCGACGATCACATCCATCCGGGATCCGAACTTGACGATCCCGAAGCGTTCGCCGGCCGTCACCGTATCCCCCACCCGGATGTGATACACGATGCGCCGCGCGACCGCGCCGGCGATCTGCTTGAACAGCACGCGCGCCCCGCTGGCGTGGCGCACACCCAGCTGCGAGCGTTCGTTGAGTTCGCTCGCCTTCGGATGCCACGCCACCAGATAGTCGCCCGACACATACCGATCGAACTCCACCACCCCGCTCACCGGCGCGCGGTTGACATGCACGTTGAGGGGCGAAAGAAAAATCGAGAGCCGCCGGACCGGACCGTTCAGATACAGGGAATCCGTTTCTTCTACGATCTCGACGACCTTCCCGTCCGCCGGCGCCAGGATCATCCGGTCGGCGTCGGGATGCCGGGGGGGCGTACGCTGCGGGTCCCGAAAGAAATAGAGGGTGAACGCCAGCGCGAGGGCGCCGAACGCAAAAAGGAACAAACGGAGTTTGGATTCCATTTGTAACCCGATCGCCCAGCACACGAGGGCCAGGAGGGCGGCCATGGCTACGATGAAGTATCCTTCTTTTGCTATCAAGGCTTGTAAAACGGGTAGTGATACGACGCAATGCGATCAGGGCAAGATACGGATTCATCGTTTCCGCTGCATCGATTATTGATTAAGAAGACGGAGACGCCATGGCGCGCGTAACCTTCTACACGCTCGGATGCAAGCTCAATTTCGCCGAAACGGGCGCGTTGCAGGACGCCTTCGCCGAACGCGGTTTCGCCCCCGTGGCCTTCGGAGAGCCGGCGGATGTGACCGTCGTCAATACCTGCACCGTCACGGATGAGGCCGACCGCAAGTGCCGGCAGGTAATCCGCCGCGCCCTCCGCGCCAACCCGGAGACGTTCGTCATCGTCACCGGCTGTTATGCCCAGCTCCAGCCCGATACGATCGCCGCCATCCCCGGCGTCGACGCCGTCCTGGGCGCCGGCGAAAAATTCCGGTTGTTCGACGTGCTCTCCTCCTTCGAGAAGGGCGAAACGAGCCAGATCCACGTCTCCTGCATCGACGACATCGAGGTATTCGGCCCCGCCTATAATGCCGGCGAGCGGACGCGCGCCTTCCTCAAGATCCAGGACGGATGCGATTATGCCTGCGCATTCTGCACCATCCCCCTGGCCCGTGGCCGCAGCCGCTCGCAATCCATCGAAGCCACCGTGGAACAGGCCCACGCCATCGCCGGCCGCGGGTTTCGGGAGATCGTGCTGAGCGGCGTCAACATCGGCCTCTTCGGGGCGGATAGCGGCGAGGACCTGCTCGACCTGCTCCGCCGGCTCGACGCGGTCGACGGCATCGCGCGGTACCGCATCTCGTCGATCGAACCCAACCTCCTGACCGACGCGATCATCGACTTCGTCGCCGCGTCGCGCGCGTTTCAGCCGCACTTCCACCTGCCGCTCCAGAGCGGAGACGACGAGGTGCTGGGCAGGATGCGCCGGCGGTACCGGCGCTCGGTCTATACCGAACGCGTCGAACGCATCAAGGCCGCCATGCCGCATGCCGGCATCGGGGCCGACGTGATCGTCGGCTTCCCGGCGGAAACCGACGCGCATTTCGAAACGACGGCCCAGTACCTCACCGACCTCCCCGTTTCCTATCTGCACGTCTTCACCTATTCCGAACGCCCCAACACCGTCGCGGTCGACCGGCTCGAACGGATCGGCGAGACGCCCGTGCCCGTACCCACCCGGACGCGCCGCAACCGCCGCCTCCGGCTTCTTTCCGAGAAGAAACGGCAGGCCTTCTACCGCGAGCACCTCGGCCAGCGGCGCCCGGTGCTCTGGGAGCACGCCCGGCACGGAGGGCTCGTGCACGGCTTCACCGACAACTACATCCGCGTCGAGGCGCCGCACACATCCGGCCGCGACGACCGCATCGAAGACGTCCTCCTCAGCGCCATCGGCGAAAACGGCCACGTCGTCGCCGGCGACCCGGCGTTTATTTCCTTGCTTTGAGGATCGGGATGCGGGAATAAACCCCTGCCCGAGGATGTCCAAGCAGCACATTCCAGGTGTTGAACGCACAGCGATACGGCCGTCATGGCCCCTGCCTTGGTAAACCCGTTGCCTGAACCCCAATCCACGCCAGAGACGCCGGCGTATGCCGATGAGGCGGCGCTGATCGAACGGATCCGCGCCGGCGAGCGCGAGGCGTTTCGAGACATCGTCGATCGCTACAAGGATCGCGTGGCCTCGGTGGTGATCGGCATGATCGGCCCCGGCGACGAGGCCGAAGACATCGGCCAGGAGACGTTTATCCGGTTTTACCGGTCGATCGCTTCGTTTCGCGGCGACGCATCGATCGCCACCTACCTGCATCGGATCGCGGTCAACTTGTCGCTGAATGCGCTGAAACGCCGGCAACGCGCCCGGCAGCGGCTGGCTCCGGCCGAGCCCGACGAACTGGCGAGCCTGTCGGCAACGGATCAGACCGACCGCACCGTCCTCGCGATTGAAAAACGACGTTTTATCCAGGGCGCCATCGAACAGCTGCCGCCGGCGTTTCGCTCCGTGATCGTACTGCGGCTCATCGAGGGCTTTTCAACCCGGGAAACGGCCGACGTCCTCGACGTCCCGCTGGGCACGGTGCTCTCCCGGCTTTCCCGGGCGCAGTCCCGGCTACGCGAGTTGCTCAACCCTTACCTCCACGACGATGAACGAGCTTGACCACGCATTACTCCTGCGTTCGCTCGACGAAGAGCTGACGCCCGAAGAACAGGCCCGGCTCGCGACCCTGCTCCAGGACTCGCCGGCGGCGCGCACCGAGCACGAAACCTATACCCGTATGCGATACGCCATCCGCGATGCCGGCCAGACGACGTTCTCCACCGGTTTTACCGATGCCGTCATGGCGCGCATCGAGGCGCTGCCGGCGCCGGGGCTCCGCCTGGTTCGCCCCACCATCAGCTACCCGCTGCTGGCGATGGCGGCATCGCTGCTGATCCTGCTGCTCTTCGGCGCCCTCTGGTGGACGACGCCGCGCACCGTCGAGGCCGTGCCCGGCGAACGGCTCACCGCCACCCTGCCCGATGGCTCGACCGTCGAACTCAACAGCGGGTCCACCCTGCGGTACCGACCCTTTTTCGCCCGAACCGCGCGGCTCGTCACCCTCGACGGCGAGGCGTTTTTCCAGGTCGTATCGGACGGATCGCCCTTTATCGTCCAGACGCACAACGCCCGCGTGCAGGTGCTGGGAACGCGCTTCAACGTGTCGACCCGGCCCGGGCTTGCCGCCCCTGAAACGCGCGTCGCAGTAGAGGAAGGGCGCGTGCGCGTCGATGCCCTGCGCGCATCCAGCGCCGGCGTCGAACTCACGGCCTCCCAGGAGACCGTGGTCGTCGCGGACACCACCCCGCCCCGCCCGCCGGCATCGACCGCGCTCGATGTCACGCTGGCCTGGCGTCACGGCGGCCTCGCCTTTCAGGGGTTGCCGCTCCGGCTGGCCGCCGACGAACTTGGGCGGCGTTATGGCCGTCATATACGCATCACCCCGTACCTGGACGACGTGAGCATCGGCTACATGCAGCCGGCCGCGCCCTCCCTCGAATCGGTGCTGACCGATATCTGCGCCTCCGTCAACCTGGCCTACCGGCGCACAGCCAACGGCTACGAAATCTACCGCCCCTGATAGCAACGGGCCCATCCCCACTCCTGCCATGAAATCAACGTTGCATTCCCTCATCCGTCGACTTCCCGTCGTCGCCCTCGCAGGCGCCCTCGCGGTGCTGATGCCGGCGTGCGACACGGTGGAAGACGACAGCCCCGACCTCCGCGCCCTCACCGCGAACGAACGATCGCTGGTGACCGCCGGCAACGCGTTCGGGCTCGACCTCTACCATACCCTTTCCGCGGATGCGCCGCAGGACAATCTGTTTATTTCACCCGTGAGTGTCGCGCAGGCGCTCGGGATGACCGCGAACGGAGCCGCCGGGGAAACGCTGGACGAAATGGTCGCCGTGCTGGGCACCGGCTCCATGACCCTGCCGGAACTGAACCAGGCATCGCAATCCCTCACCGCCTTTCTGACGGGTCTGGATCCCCTCGTGCAGACCTCGATCGCCAACTCCATCTGGCACGAAGCGACGTTCCGGCCCGAAGCGGCGTTCATCGAAACAAACCGGACCTATTACGACGCGACGGTCAAGGCGCTGGATTTTGCCTCCCCTCAGTCCGTGCAAACGATCAACAACTGGGTGGCGGACAAGACCAACGACCGGATCGACGAGATCATCGATGCGATCCCACCCGAGGCGGTCATGTACCTGATCAACGCGATCTATTTCAAGGGGACGTGGACCTATCAGTTCAAGGAAGAGGCCACGCTGAACGAACCCTTTACAAACCGGGACGGGACGCAGGCGATCGCGCCGCTCATGCGGATGAAAGCCGAGGTGCCGTACCAGTCGCGCGACGCCTTCGACGCCATCGACCTCCCGTACGGCAACGGGCAATATCGCATGACCGTGGTGCTGCCGGCTTCCACCGCCTCGCTGCCCGAGCTGATCGCCGGCCTGGACGCGGATGCCTGGTCCGCGCTCGTGGACGGCTTCGCGCCGGCCGAGGTCAATGTCGTGCTCCCCCGCTTTCGCGTCGCGTATCAGCAGGCGCTCAACGACGCCCTGAAGGCGCTCGGCATGGAACGCGCGTTTGAGGGGGGCGTGGCCGATTTCTCCGGCATCGAGAAAGACCGCGGCCGCGAATTGTTTATCAGCCGCGTACTGCACAAGTCGTTCGTTGAAGTCAACGAAGAGGGCACCGAAGCCGCCGCGGTGACCGCCGTCGAAGTCGGGACGACCAGCGTAGGCCCCAACGATGGCCAGGAGATCTTCTTTCGGGCCGATCGCCCGTTCGTCTACGCGATCCGGGAGGCCCATTCGGGCGCCATCCTGTTCATCGGCACCCTGAATTCTCTGTAAGATGGCCTGAGCGTGCGCATTCGATTTCACCTGGCTGCCGCCCTCGCGTTTGCGTTCCTCGTCCTGCCGGCCCACGCCCAGAGCGGCCAGGGTGGATTTTCCGTGTCCCTGCGCCAGATCCCGCTCGATGAAGCGCTCGCCTATTTCTCACGTCTGACCGGCCAGGCCGTCTCGTTCGATCCGAGGCTGGTGGATGCCCGCGAGACCTACTGCGCCATCGAACAGGCCGGAGCGGAGGCCGTGCTGGCGTGCATTCTACGGGCGGCCGACCTCGATTACATCCGCCTCTCTTCCGGCACGTATGTCGTCGTCCCGCCCATCGAGCGCCAGGCGCAACGCGGAACGCTGCAGGGTATGGTGATCGACCGCCGCAGCGGCCGGCCGCTGGCGGATGCGCACGTGTACCTCGCCAGCGCCGAAGGCCGCATCGGCGCCATCTCGCGCGACGACGGGCAGTTCATCCTTCCACCGCTGCTGCCCGGTCGGTATGTCGTGATGTCGTCGTACGTCGGGTATGAGGACTGGCAGGATACGCTCACCGTGCACCCGGGCGCCGGCGGGTACGCCCGCATCGAGATGGCGTCCGAACCGGTGCTCTTTTCGCCGGTCATCGTAGACGGCATCCAGCGGTCGCTGCCTTCCGAGCGGCTTCTGCGCACCGAAATCTACGCCGGCGACACGCTCTCCCTCGCCCACACCGAGGCCGGAGCGCCCTTCGGCATGCAGCTCGCGTCCCTCCCGGGGGTGCGGATGAACGATGTGACGGCGGACATCCACATCCAGGGCGGCGAGGCCGGCGACCATCAACTCAAGCTGGACAACGTGCCGATCTTTCTGCCGCGCGCGCTGCCCGGCATCCTGGGTCCCTTCAGCTCGATCGCCATCGACCGGATCGTCGTCCACAAGAGCGGTTTCGATGCCGCCACCGGAAGCCACCTGGCCGGCGTCACCGAGGTCACCCACACCCTGGAAACCGAAAACACCTTCGATGCGCAGCTGGACCCCCTCGCGCTCAACGTGCGCCTGAGCCTGGCCACGCCGGCCCGCAGCCGGCGGAAGGCCAGCTTCATGGGCGCCTTCCGCAACAGCATCGACATGGCCTCCCGGCCGTACTGGCTGCGCGAGACGCTCAACAGCTGGGCCCAGCCGGACGCCTTCCTCATTCTGGCTCCGCTCCGCACCATCCCCCCGGGCGCCTCCTCGATCTTCGAAGATGTCCTGGCCATCGAGCAGGACCCCAACCCGACCTGGTCGTTTCGCGACGTCCACGCCGCGACGCGCATCTGGACGAGTCCGCTCAATGCGCTGCACGTTTCGTTCTACAGCGGTCACATGAAGTATGGCGGCGCGCTGCCCTCCCGCCTGAGCGCCCGCGTTCAGGAAGACTCCACGCCGTTCCAGCCCGAAAATTTCGCCGAATCCGTCGCCCTCGCGGTGGTCGATCAGTACGATGCGGTCACGAACGCCGGCCAGGCGACCTACAGCGCCGTGTTATCCGCCCACACCTTTCTGTCGCTCCAGGCGCGGTTCAGCCACCACGAGATGCGCCACGACTACACCCTGCTGGACAGCCTGGAGACACTCATCCCGGTCATCGATGCCGGCATACCGCCGCCCGGGGCCTCCGATTTCATCCTGCCCACCCACAACGAAGCCGACCTTTCGCGCATCCTCGAGACCGGGCTCGAGGCGCGCATCGAACACGCGTTCGATCGGCACTTCGTGACGGCCGGCCTCAGCGCGGTGTACGACGAGGGCCAGATGCGCCTCCTGCTGTCCGCCCAGGCCGATAGCGCGCTGGATTTTGTGTCGTCCGTGCCCACCGACCAGCTCCTCAAGAACCGCGTGGCCTCCACGACGAGCGCCTGGACGCACGCCGCCTTCCTGTCCGATCGCATGGACCTGGGCGACCACGGCGTGCTCGACGCCGGCATCCGGCTCTCCTACCTCCCCGCGCACGAAACCGCCTTTGCCGAACCCCGGGTGTCGCTTCGTTTCGACTGGCCCCTCGCCGGGGGAGGCGCCCTGGCGTGGCGCAGCGCGGCGGGGCTCTACCGCCAGTACCTCTCGCAATACGACGTCAGCACCTTCAACGCCGGCACGGTGCTTCCCTCGATGCGGGTATGGCTTCCGGTCGACCAATCCGTGCAGCCCCCCAAGGCCTATCATCTCGCTCAATCGCTCAGGCTGGATGCCCGCAACGGCTGGTCGGTCACGCTCGACGGGTACTACAAATGGCTCCCGCAGAGCGTCTCGCTGAACTACCTCTACATCGACCAGATCGGCGACATCGAGACGAACGCGTCCGCTTTTCGGAATGTGGCCGACCAGCAGCCGTTTCTCGCGGAGGGCAAGGCCGTCCATGCCGGCGGGTCCGCCGGCCTTTCTTATGCGAACGACCACTGGCGCTCCCGCATCGTGTATGATTACACGTATGCGCGCCGGCACAGTCCGCAACTTTTTGACGACCGCAAAACCACGCTGCCCTGGGTCGTGCCGCATCGCGTAGCGGCTTCCCTCGCGACGTCCGCCATCCGGCCGCTGATTCTTTCCATCCGGTGGAACGCCGAATGGGGGCGCAGCTGGGCCTTCCGCCAGGCTTATTATGATTATTTTGGCCAGTCGCGCACGTTAAACCGGTATCCCCCGTACGACCTCGGCGCCCCCGACCGGCACATCCTGAAACCCTACCAGCAGATCGATCTCAGCGCGGCGTACATCCAGACCCTGGGCCGCCATCGACTGCAAGCCAGATTAGAATTACTTAACATTGCAAATCGTAGGAACGAAGTAGACTGGCGTTTCGTTTTCGATACAGATCACTTCGAGAAAGAGGCCCGCTACCTCTATCCCCGCAATCTCTCGATCGCCGTTCGTTGGATCTGGTAGTTCCCTCCCGACTGCTGATCAGTCCAATATATTTTAAAGCCTTAATAACATTATCTTTACTTAGTAAGGCTTTCAATTGTATTTTTTGGACAATTAAAACCCAGTGCCGAAACGGATCTTAAAAACATCCGTTTGCTCCAGGCATCCTTCCCCCCATTCATGCCTGAATGTGCCGGACGTCATGCCGCCGGCCTCCTTTCGGGTGTGTTCACATACGACCTCCCTGCCCTATGATCATCACCACAGAAAACACCACGCATCCACTTCAGTTCTCGGATAGCTCCCCCGATACCCATACGGAAGAGCTGCTCAACCTGTGCGAGCACATCGGGTTCATTGCCGACCGCACGCGCACGGTGTTAAAGCATCGCCAGGACGCCGCCCCGAAGCGCTCGGGCACGGACATCGACCGCAACCTGCTCCATCTCCAGGCCCGCCTGGAAACGATCATGAGCCGGCTGCAGGGTACGGTGCCGCTGCTGGATTCGCTCGATGCGCCAACGGCGACAGTGAGCTGATCGCTTCGCAGCGCCCTGATACCGGCACCGGCCTGCAGCCCCGGTGCCCGTGATTCTCTCCTGGAAGCATCGCAGGAATGCGTCGGCCTTCGTCGAAGCGTTTCCGTACTGTTTTGTTCAGTTTCCGGTCAACGTCTCACCCTCCAGCGCCGCCTGTACGACGTGGATGCAAAACCGAGAAAGACCATGGTTACCTTACCTGCAAAACACACCGCGCCCCCCACGATCCAGTGTGATTGCTGCAGCAAACCGATCCACTTCGAGGACCTGACGCTTCTTCAGGACGAAGGAGCCGGCCTCGACGACCTCAACACCTATCATCTGCACGCCGGCTGCGTCGACACGTTTCTGACGCGCCAGGCCGGCCGGTGGAGCCGACTGCCCAAAACGGCCATCGACCACGGCTGGTTCTGGGCCTGAACAGGCTGAAGGTTCAAGGTTCAGCGTGCAGGACCGCATCGGCGCCCCTGTCCGCTAAACCTTGAACCTTCCTGTCTTAGCGGGACAGATAGAGATTGCGCATCTCGTACGGACGCTGGAAGTGCTCGTCCGTCAGCGCATCGACGAAGGCAATCGCCTCGCCCGTGCTCTTCATCTCAGGCCCCAGCTCCTTCGGCACATCCGGGAATTTATCCCACGAAAACACCGGCTCCTTGATGGCGAAGCCCTTGAGCTTCGAATCGAGCAGGCCTTTCGCGCGGAAATCCGCCAGCTTCTCGCCCAGAATCACACGCGTCGCGATGTTGGTGATCGGAATCCCGGTCGCCTTCGCCACGAAGGGCACGGTGCGGGATGCGCGCGGATTCGCTTCGATCACGTACACTACGCCATCCTTCACGACCAGCTGCACGTTGATCAGACCGATCACGTTCAGGCGGTTCGCGATCTCGGTGACGTAGCGCCGGATGGTCGCGATCGTTTCCTCGGACAGGCTGAAGGGCGGCAGCACGGCCGTAGAGTCGCCGGAGTGCACGCCGGCCGGCTCGATGTGCTGCATGATCCCCGAGATCCACACCTCGTCGCCATCCCGCACGGCGTCGGCGTCGATCTCCACGCCGTTCTCCAGAAACACATCGAGCAGGATCTGATTGTCGGGCATCAACTTCAGAATCTGGCCGACATACTGCTCCACCTCCTTCTTGTTGATCGCGATGCGCATGCCCTGACCGCCGAGCACGTAGCTCGGGCGGACCAGGATCGGGTATCCGATGCGTTCGGCGACCTCGATGGCCTGGGCGATGTTGCGCGCCGTGCCGAACCGCGGGTAGGGGATTTCAAGCTCCTTGAGGATCTCGGAAAACTTGCCGCGATCCTCCGCGTCGTCCATCCGCTCGAAGGACGTGCCCAGAATCGGGATGTCGTTGCGCACGAGGTCCGACGCCAGCTTGAGGGCCGTCTGGCCGCCGAACTGGACGATCACGCCGGCCAGGCCTTCCTGCTCGTGCTCGATGATGTTGTGGACGCGCTCCCAGAATACCGGCTCGAAATACAGCTTGTCCGCGATGTCGAAGTCGGTGGACACCGTCTCCGGGTTGCAGTTGATCATGATCGCCTCATAGCCCATTTCGCGCGCGCCGAGCACGCCGTGGACGCACGAGTAATCGAACTCGATCCCCTGCCCGATCCGGTTCGGACCGCTGCCCAGGATGATGACCTTCCTGCGATCCGTCGCGATGCTCTCGTTCGCGGATTCGAAGCTGGAGTAGTAATACGGCGTCTGGGCGGGAAATTCGCCGGCGCAGGTGTCGACGAGCTGGTAGGTCGGGATCACGCCGAGGCTCTTGCGATGGACGCGGACCTGATCCGCCGTGACGTCGTCCTTGACCAGAAAGGCGATCTGGACGTCCGAGAAGCCATACTGCTTCACGCGCCGCATGAACGGCTGGTCGATCTCGTCCAGCATGCGTTCGCTGATCTCATCCTCGATGCGGACGATGTCCTCGATCTGGCAGAGGAACCAGCGGTTGATGCTCGTGATGTCGGACACTTCCTCGACCGACGCGCCCAGCTTAAACGCGTTCCGGATCTGGAGCGTGCTGTCCCAGTAAGGCCGCTGGAGGCGCTCGCGCACATCGGCGCGCGTGGTGTCGTCGCGGTCGCCGCCGAGGCCGGCGTACCCGATCTCCAGGCTTTGCCAGGCTTTCTGGAGGCTTTCGGGGAAGGTGCGGCCGATGGCCATCACTTCGCCCACCGCCTTCATCTGGGTGGTCAGTTCTTCGTCGACGCCCTCGAACTTGTCGAAGTTGAAGCGCGGGATTTTCGTGACGACATAGTCGATCGACGGCTCGAAACACGCACTGGTCGTGCCCGTCACATCGTTCGGCAACTCGTCCAGCGTATACCCGACGGCGAGGCGCGAGGCCACCTTGGCGATGGGGTACCCGGTCGCCTTCGACGCGAGCGCCGAGGAGCGGGATACGCGCGGGTTGATTTCGATGGCCACCATCCGGCCCGTTTCGGGCTGAACGGCAAACTGGACGTTGCAGCCGCCGGCGAACGTCCCGATCGAGCGCATCATGCGGATGGCCGAATCACGCATGTACTGGAATTGTTTGTCGCTCAGCGTCTGCGCCGGCGCCACGGTGACCGAGTCGCCGGTGTGCACGCCCATCGGGTCGATGTTTTCAATCGAGCAGACGATGATGACGTTGTCGTTGGCGTCGCGCAGCAGCTCCAGCTCGAACTCTTTCCAGCCGAAGAGGCACTCTTCCATGAGCACCTCGTGCACCGGCGACATTTCGAGGCCGCGCGTCACCTTGCGGTCGAATTCGTCCATCGACCAGACGATGCCGCCGCCCGTGCCGCCGAGCGTGAACGACGGCCTGATGACGACGGGCAAGCCGCCCAGCTCCTGCGTGATTTCCTTGGCTTCGAGCAGGCTTTTGGCTACGCGGCTGCGCGCCTGGTCGATACCGATGCGCTCCATCAGGTCGCGGAATTTCTGGCGATCCTCCGTGATCTCGATCGCGTCGATGTCGACGCCGATCACATCGATCCCCATCTTCTCCCAGTAGCCTTCTTCGTGAAGCCGCTGGGCGAGGTTCAGCCCGGTCTGGCCGCCCATCGTCGGCAGCACCGCATCCGGTTTTTCGATTTCGACGATGGCCTTGATGGAAGCCGGCGTGAGGTCGCGCAGATACACGGCGTCGGCCGTCATCGGGTCGGTCATGATCGTGGCCGGATTCGAATTGATCAGCACGACCCGGTATCCTTCGGCGCGGAGGGCGCGGCAGGCCTGGGTGCCGGAGTAATCGAATTCACAGGCCTGCCCGATGACGATCGGGCCCGAGCCGATGAGGAGGATGGTTTTTATGTCCGTTCTTTTAGGCATGGGTATCAGGGCCCGTCGCGCGGGCACACGTTGCCATCAACATGGCGGGTTGGTGAAAGCCACGAATCGTCCTGGGCGGCCAGGAGGTCACGCCGTGCGTGTCTTACATCGACGCGTAGACGCCGATCGATTTAGCGCGCGCGCCGGCGCGTCCGCTGGCGGCGATGTCCTGCATGAACTCATCGAACAGGTAGGCGCTGTCGTGCGGGCCGGGCGACGCCTCCGGGTGGTACTGCACCGAAAAGCCCGTGAACGTCTTGAATCGAAGCCCCTCCACGGTGCGATCGTTCAGGTTTATGTGCGTCGTATGGGCCACGCGCTCGGCGACGGATTCGGCGCGGACGGAGAATCCGTGATTCTGCGTGGTCACCTCGACGCGGCGGGTAGCGAGGTTCTGCACCGGATGGTTGGCGCCGCGGTGCCCCACGAACATCTTGAACACGTCGATGCCCTGCGACAGCGCCATGAGCTGATGCCCGAGGCAGATGCCGAACATGGGAATGCCCGTCGAGGTCGCCTCCTTCACCGTTTCGATCACGTCCTCCATGGCGCGCGGGTCGCCGGGCCCGTTGGAGAAAAAGAGGCCGTCGGGCTGCCAGGTTAATACGTCTTTCAGCGGCGTATTGGCCGGATAGACGCGCACTTCGCAGCCGCGCGCCTTGAACATGCGCAGGATGTTCAGCTTGACGCCGAAATCGAATACGGCGATGCGGGGCCCGTCGCCTTCACAGAAGAGGTAGGGCGATTCCGTGGTGACGCGCGAAGCCAGTTCGAGGCCATCCATCGAGGGCCATTCGCGGGCGCGCTGGACCAGGCTGGCGTCGTCGAGATCGACGGACGAGATGATCGCGTTCATCACACCCTTGTCGCGGATGTGGCGCACCAGGAATCGGGTGTCGATGCCCGAAATCCCGACCAGCTCGTGCCGGCGCATGAAATCTTCCAGGGATTCGTCAGCCAGCGGATTCGCGTAGCGGTAGGTAAAGGAGCGCACCACCAGGCCGGCGATCATCGGACGCCGGGCTTCCATGTCGATATCGAGCGCGCCGTAGTTGCCGATATGCGGGTACGTCATCATCATGACCTGACCGTGGTAGGACGGATCGGTCATGATCTCCTGGTAGCCGGTAATACTTGTATTAAAACAAAGCTCACCCCCCGTTTCGCCGATATGTCCGATGGCGTAACCGGACACGACGGTTCCGTCGGCGAGCGCGAGCTTGCATGGTTTCGGTTGTGTGGGATTGGCGATCTGGTGCATGTCGTTGTCAGGCAGCATTCAGGGTTAGGGCCAGAACGTACAGATACAAAAAAACCCTCCCGAAAAAACGAGAAGGTCTCAGCCAAAAATACGGCCGCTTTTCCATTTAAACTTGTCCAGCGGTATCGGCAAAACGTGCGTCAAGAGGCCAGTAAGTGGGTTTTGATGATCGGATCGTAAGGTACGAACCATCCAAATTGCGATCAACCACAAAACGCGGGCAGCCGCATTCCGTTTCGTCAAGAAACTGCTGATTTGCTTTGAAGTATCTACCGGGCACGCCTCCTCCGGCGCATGGATCGCTCGCCTGGAGTTCGGATTTTGGTTCGGATTGTAGTTCGGATTCCAGCGCCCAGAACGCCTCCAGGGCCCCATCGATTTGCGTCTCCATCGGACATACGACGACACGACGGCCTACCGCCTGAGGGTGCTATGCAGCATCCTGGCGAGCCAGCTGGTCCTCTGGGCGCTCTTCCGCTTCTGGCCGGCCATCCAGCCGTCGACCGATCCGGAGGCCCTCTATCACACCTCGGGCCAGGAAGTGATTCAGATGGAGGAAATCCTCCCCACCCGCCAGCAGCAGCGCAAACCACCTCCGCCGCCCCCCACCATTCCGGTCGTCGTGCCGGACGATGTGGTGCTCGAAACGGAACTCCTGATCGAAGACCAGATGCTGGTCCTGGAGCAGTACGGTGAGGATGAAGACGCCGTCGAGGGACAGGCCGGCGCCGGCCCCCCCTCGTTTCAGGCCCCCTCCGTCGGCCCGAAACCGCTCCGGTTCGTCGAACCCGAATACACCCGCGACGCGCGGCGCAACCGGGTTCGGGCGGAAGTGGTCGTCCAGGTGCTGGTGGACGAAAAGGGAGGCGTCAGGGAGGCATCCGTGCTCGAGCGGTTTTTGCTGAGCGGCTCGAACGACGAAAAGCAGGCGGTGCCGGCCCTCAACTACGGCCTGGAAGAGTCCGCCCTCGCCGCCGCCCGGCGCTGGATGTTTCAGCCGGCGAGAAAGGATGGTCAGCCCGTGCGCAGCTATACGACCCTCACGTTCCGCTTCGGGGTCTAGAGGAAGGAGATCGGGCGTTCCCGGTGTTCGCCTTACACTTCGAACTACACGCGCGCCTCGCCCTCGCCGACGGGCGTGAAATAGGTCGTCCCCGGATGACGGAGCGTGGTGATCACGCGGATCAGCTCGTCCAGATGCGCCGGGTTGTTGACAAAGTCGATGTGGGTCGCCTTGATGATGAGAAGCGGGCAGCGGGTGAAGCGGAAGAAATAAAAGTTGTAGGCCTCGTTCAACGACTCGATGTACGACCGGCTCATGCGCGCCTCATAGCTGCGCTGCCGCTCGTCGATGTTTTTCATGAGGCGTTCGGTGTTCGACTGGAGGTAGACGACCAGATCCGGCACCGCCGTGGTCATCTGCATCTGGTTGAACAGGGTTTCGTACAGATGCAGCTCATCCCCCTGGAGGTTGAGATGGGCGAAGATGCGGTCCTTGTCGAAGATATAGTCGCTGATGACGACCTGGTGGAACAGGTCGCGCGCGAGGAGCGCCTTCTGCTGGCGGAACCGGCTGGCCAGAAAGCTGAGCTGGGTTTGAAAAGCCCACCGCTTCTTGTCCTCGTAAAAACGCTCCAGAAAGGGGTTTTGCTCGAACTCTTCGAGCACGAGTTGCCCGTTGAAGCGCTCGGCGAGCCGTTTCGCCAGCGAGGTCTTTCCGGCCCCGATCACCCCTTCGATCACGATGTAGCGCAGATCGTCGCGCAGCGGGTACCGTTCCGGCTCGACCGCGTCCTGCGTTTCGTCGGTATGTGCGTCGGCGTCGTTCATGCGTCGATGGTGGATTTCCGGTTATACTAGGCCGTTCGGGGGCGCCTAGTCAAGCAGGCTTTCCGAGAAAAGAGAAAGCTTACCCGGATCTTCGCACTGCGCGAGCAGCGCATCGACGCGTGCCGGCGTGGGACCAGGAACGACATAATCCGGCGCGATGCGCGCCCACGGCTCGAGCACGAAACGTCGCTCGGCAAGGCGGGGATGCGGCAGCGTCAGGGCGTCCGAGCGGACGACCTGGTCCCCGAACGAAAGCACGTCGAGATCGAGGGGTCGCGGAGCCCAGCGCGTTCCATTCCGGACCCGGCCGGCTTCCCGCTCGATGTCGAGCAGCAAGGCCAGCACCTCGTCGGGCTCCATCGGCGTGCAGATCCGGATGACCGCATTGAGATAGTCCGGCTGCGACTCCCCCCCGCTGAGCGTCATAGCCGGCGACTCGAACACCGGCGATCCACCGGTTACGCAGATGAGCGGGTGGTCTACCAGCCGGCGTATCGCAAAACGCAGCATTTCCAGGCGATCGCCCAGATTGGAGCCAAGCGCGATATAGGCGGTCGCGACGGGTTCGGCCATGTGTTCGGGAATCGCTGGGTGGATGGGGACGGATGTAGACGCCCGAAACTCCGCATCGTTTCTTTCCCGAGAGGGCGCCCCTGGAGACCATAAAAAAGGCGAGCCGTGTCCCTCGGCTCGCCTTTTTTATCCCTGGAGCAAAGCGCTTATTTGGCGAAAACCATCGTGCGGCTGCTCGTGAAGTTCGGCGTCGAGATCCGGTAGATGTACGAACCCGAGGCTACTTCGCGTCCGTCGTCGCCCGTGCCGTCCCACGTAATCGCGTGGATGCCGGCGTCGAGCTGATCCTGCACGAGCGTGCGCACGCGCTGACCGAGCAGGTTGTAGACCTCGAGGGTGACGTCGATCGGTTTCGCAAGCGAAAAACGAATCGTCGTGCTCGGGTTGAACGGGTTCGGATAGTTCTGCGACAAATCGAACGTCGCCGGCACCGCGTCGTCGTTCGTGGCGACACGCAACTCGCCCGCCGTGTCTTCGCTTACCGATGCCAGCGCGGGGGCATCCCGGCCCACGTTCGGCGCCGTGCCGGCCATCGCCAGGGCGGGGCCATTGGTCGACAGGAACGTGGTGATCGGCGAACCGCCGGCCGCGCCCACCGCGGGCAGTTCGGCCAGCAGCGTGATCCCGTCGATGTCGCTATGGCCGTTCGGAATGAACAGCTGCGGATGATCGAACGGCGCCGCCTGGTTCCGCACCCGCTCGTCCGTGAGCGAACGCAGGAACGCGACGAGATCCGCGATATCCTGCGAGGTCATGCCGATCGGGGCGATGTCCGCGTCGAGCGTGGCCAGGTTCGCGGCGGCGAAATCGCCCCCGCGATTGTAGAATTCCACCACCTGCGTCAGGTTGAGCTGGCCGCCGTTATGGAAGTAGGGCGCCGTCAGTTCGACATTGCGCAGCGTCGGCGTCTTGAAGGCACCGGGAGAGTCCATACCTTCGCCGAGGGCACCCGCCGGCGGGTTGAGCTCAAACCCGCCGCCGATGCCGCCACCCGGGACCCCTACGCGGGTGTCGCGCCGGCCGGGCTGAAGCAGCTCCATGTCGGAAAACGACAGCGGATTCCCGAAGGGATCCTTGCCCCCGATGCCGATGTCCTCGGCCGTCGGGCGCACGCCGATGTTGTAGAAGCCGAGGTCGTAGATGACCGGCGGCACCTGCTGCATCGTGCCCATGAGCGCGCCATCCACATACAGATCGTAGAAGCCGACAGGCAACAGATCGATCGTCGTCGCGAACTCATACGCGCAATCGGCCGTCAGAGTGAAGTCGGCCGCGGCGGTCGCGCCCACCGCCGTCACGAGCGGCGACGCCGTCATCACGAGCGCCTGCGCATCGGTGGTGCAAACCCCGGTCTGCGGGAACGGCTGCGGCGTGCCGGGCATGAGCCCCGAGAACAACACATCCGTCGTGCCGCTGTTCGTGACTTCGAGGAACGTGCCTCGCGGATCGAACGTGAGCGGAATGATCACCTCGCCGGGAGGCGGCGGCGGCACCGGTCCTGCTGTGAAAAGCAGCGTGGCCAGCGCGGCCCCGAAGGCGGCCTGCATCCGCTCGAAAATGGCCTCGGGCGGCGCCGGAGGCGCATCGAGGACCAGACCGATCTGGTTGGTCGTGGCCGACGTAAAGACCGAGCCGGCATGACACACGATGCACGCGCCCACGGGCACGGTCGGGTCGAGACCGACGTTCAGGAAGATGTTCAGGCCGCGCTGCTGCTGCGCCGTCAGGGCGTTCAGGTTGCCGCCGGCGAACGCGTCGAACGGCGTCTGATCCGAGACGAGCTCCTGCTCGTAGGCCTGTACCGCCAGCCCGAAGAACAACGAGAAGTTGGCCTCCATCACCGTGAACTGATCGGAGTTGGCCGGCGTGCCGCTCTTGCCCACCACCGGAATCAGTGTACCGTTGGAGGCCGTCCGGAAGGTGATGATGCGCGCGGAGTTCCACCACTGGGCGTTGAACGCGGCCTTCACCATGTCGGCATAGGTCGTATTCAGACCCGGCTGGCCGGGACCGTTCGACAGGCTTCCGAGGAAGGGATCCGTCGGATCGACGATCTGCCCCGCCAGCGGCACCAGGTTGGGGTCCAGCAGCTTCTTGCCTACCTTCCCCCAGTTGCGCCCGGCGGCCGACATCTCGAAGTCGCTCAGCACCGGCCCGACCGCCTGTGATGCCAGACTGGACAGCATCAACAGGACCTTCGTCGCCCGGGCATTGGTCCCCTGCGCTTTGACCACCATGGCCTGCGTGTCGCGGTTGCCAAAGGGATTCACCCCGTTGAAGTTGTTCGACGCCCGGCCATCCCAGAAATTGCGGAAATTGAAGACCGCGTTCACGGTAGAGGGCGTATTACGCGGCTCGACGCGGCGCGTATTCCACGAACCGTTGTTGAACGGCGCGTCGTTCGCGATCGTCGTGATGTCGTCCACCCCGCTACCCGGTACGATGTCGTTAAAGATCGAGCCGGCGATCCCCTGCGATGAAGCGACCTCGTTGTAGTCGTGCTGCACCGCGGAAGCGGCGTCCGCAGGATCGGCGAGTTTATGGAACGGATAATCGCCCGCCTTGAGCTGGTAATTCGGTCCACCCAGCTGGTAGCTGGTGTCCCCCCCGTTCAAACCGGGGTTGAGCTGGTTGAGCGAACGGGAGTCGATGCCTGCGGCGAAGTGACAACTCGCGCACGCCTGGACCCCATCGCTGCCCACCTGCATATCCCAGAAAAGCGCCTTGCCCAGCTGGACGAGCGCCTGTTCATCGATGACGAACTGCGAATACGGGACCTTCTTGTTATTGATCAAATTCGACAGGTTCGGATCGATGGCCGGCAAGTTGTCCGGCCCCGGCACCGCCAGCGTACTCAACGGCGGCGGGGTGCCCACAGGCACCTGAGCCCAGGCTTCGGGGAGTACAATGGGGCTCGCGCACGCTAGCAACAATAGCGCACAAAGCCTTGTAACGATGTTCATGTCAAACCTCTTGGGTCTACAGAATAAGGTGGTTGTAAGAGGTTTGCCTTCCCCCATGCGCCCTACGCCTACGGGACGGCCTGGAAATAGACAGGCCTTCACCGGCCGACAGGATCGGCGGCGGAAAGGGACTTGGAGGGGGGATGACAAACGGAAACACGCTGCGCGCGCGACGGGAAGAGAGGAGAATGTCGCGACGCCACGCACAGCAGAAGCGCTTGCGGACTCAAGGGGACAGCCAGACCGCAATCAGAAGGGTGTTGGGACAAACACCATTCCACGATAAAAGCGCTTTTCCAGGCTCAACATTAATAACAGTGCTATCAGGCCCCTGCAACACTAACTTGTTACCCGCTCGTAACCGTTTTATGAGAAGATTCGGACGCGTTCCGGGCGAGGCATCCGGCGAGGTGCCGGCTGAACAAAAAAAAGCCCAGCCTTACGGGGCTGGGCTACGTTCGCCTCAACGATTGCTCGTTGTCCGGGAGGCGAATTCCGTTGGTCGCGACAACTGGTTACGCCAGCGAGATGATACCGAACCAATCCAGGAGTAATACGGCATTCATCAGCATCAGCAGAAACAAGAGAACCAGGCCCGACACAATTTCTTCATTCGATAATTCTTCCGTACCTGTTTCCAGGTTGTTCGGATACTCCATGTGCGTCCAGGCTGCGGGGTTTTAAGCGGAAAACAGCGCCGGCACATCCACACCGTCCTGCTTCCCTACTCACGGTATCGTCTGGCGGCACGCAGACTTAACCGCCGGCATCCCAAAAACTTTTTATCCACGATGCCGTAGTCCTCCTCACAACCTGACCCAACAGCAAGCTTATGGAAACACCTGCCGGCGATTCCGGATATGGTTTCCCTTTCGAAGCGCTCAATGACCTGCGCGTCAACCTCGAGTCGGTCGACTGGGAACGTGAACTCAAGCGCGTCGGCGCGCTTGCGGGAAGTGTCGTGGGCTCGTTCGTATCGAGCCGGATGGCTCTGTCGCTGGGCATGCGCATCGTGACGGTCGTGGGCGGCTCCTACGGAGGCGCCATCGCCGTCACGCTGGCCTACGAGGCCTGGCGCTATTTCGATACAAGGTCCGGCGAGAGCGAGGAAGCGGACCCGTCCTGACGGAACGGGGCGAGCACGAGCGGACGCGCGCCGCGCTCATGCTCGCCCCGAATCCTGCCGATCAGGCCTTGTGGTACAGCTCTCCGCCCTGCGAGCGGAACGCCTCCGCCTGCTCTTTCATCCCCTCCTTGAGCGCCGTCTGCGCATCGAGCAGGCCCTTCGCCTTCGCATAATCGCGCACGTCCTGCGTGATCTTCATCGAGCAGAACCGCGGGCCGCACATCGAGCAGAAATGGGCGATCTTCGCCGATTCCTTGGGCAACGTCTCGTCGTGGTACTCGCGGGCGCGTTCGGGATCCAGGCTGAGGTTGAACTGATCCCGCCAGCGGAATTCGAAACGCGCCTTGGAGAGCGCATTGTCGCGCGCCTGCGCCCCGGGATGCCCCTTGGCCAGGTCGGCCGCGTGCGCCGCGATCTTGTAGGTGATCACCCCCTCCCGCACATCGTGCTTGTTCGGCAAGCCGAGATGCTCTTTCGGCGTGACGTAGCACAACATGGCGGTGCCGTACCAGCCGATCATGGCGGCGCCGATCGCCGACGTGATGTGGTCGTACGCCGGCGCGATATCGGTGGTGAGCGGCCCGAGCGTGTAGAATGGCGCCTCGTGGCACCATTCCAGCTGCTTCTCCATGTTTTCTTTGATCAGGTGCATCGGGACATGGCCCGGTCCCTCGTTCATCACCTGCACGTCGAAATCCCAGGCCCGCGTCGTGAGTTCGCCCTGTACCTTGAGTTCGGCAAACTGGGCTTCGTCGTTCGCGTCGGCGATGGAGCCGGGGCGCAGGCCGTCGCCGAGCGAGATGGACACGTCGTAGGCGGCCAGGATCTCGCACACCTCATCCCAGTGCGTGTAGATGAAGTTTTCCTGGTGATGGGCCAGGCACCATTTGGCGAGGATCGACCCGCCGCGCGATACGATGCCCGTGACGCGGTTCGCGGTGAGCGGGACGAAC
The DNA here is from genome assembly GCA_041391505.1 of Rhodothermales bacterium. Classification (NCBI taxonomy): domain Bacteria; kingdom Pseudomonadati; phylum Rhodothermota; class Rhodothermia; order Rhodothermales; species Rhodothermales bacterium. Next base: position 52,600 of record JAWKNW010000013.1, on the reverse strand, counting down.
GGCAGCAACACGCCGGCGTGCAGCGTAAAATAGTCGACGCCCTGCTCCGCCTGCTCGACGAGCGTGTCGCGGAACAGCTCCCAGGTCAATTCCTCGGGCTTGCCATCGACCTTCTCGAGCGCCTGATAGATCGGCACCGTGCCCACGGGCACCGGGCTGTTGCGCAGGATCCACTCGCGCGTCTCGTGGATATTCTTGCCGGTCGACAGGTCCATGATCGTGTCGGCGCCCCAGCGCGTGGCCCACACCATCTTCTCCACTTCCTCGGCGATCGACGACGTGACGGCCGAGTTGCCCATGTTGGCGTTGATCTTCACTAGGAAGTTGCGGCCGATGATCATCGGCTCCAGTTCCGGATGGTTGATGTTTGCCGGCACGATCGCGCGTCCGCGCGCCACCTCGCTGCGCACGAATTCCGGCGTGATGTCGGCCGGGATGGCCGCGCCGAACGCGTGGCCGGGATGCTGGGCAAACAGGCCGCACTCCTTCAGCGATTCCAGCCGCTGGCTTTCGCGGATGGCGATGTATTCCATTTCCGGTGTGACGATGCCCTGCTTCGCATAATGCATCTGCGTGACGCGCCGGCCGGCTTTCGCCCGGCGGGGCATCCGGATGTGATCGAAACGGAGCGGATCGAGCCGTTCGTCGCCGGCGCGCGTCTGTCCGTAAGCCGAGGTCGGCCCGGGCAGCTCGTCGAAGTCGCCGCGTTCGGCGATCCAGGGCTCGCGGATCGGCGCGATGCCGGCGCGGACGTCGACGGCGACATCAGGGTCGGTGTAGGGGCCGGACGTGTCGTAGACAAAAAAGGGCGGATTTTCGGCGGCGCCGAACAGCGAGGGGGTATCCTCCTGTTCGATTTCGCGCATCGGAACGCGGATATCCGGCCGGCTGCCTTCCACATAGATCTTCCGCGATCCGGGCAGCGGGCGTGTCATTTCGGCCGCCAGTTCGGCAGCATGGGCGTGCGGGCGTTCGATGGCGTCGGCGCTGACGGGAGCGCCATCGCCGGAGGAGGCGGGTGGCTTAACGGGCATGGCCTGTTCGCTTGGTGATGGAGGCGGAATCAGGCGAAGCCGGCGTATCGGGGACGGTGATACGGACCAGAAAGGCTCAAGCTTCCCTACGCCGGCGCTACCCGGATCAGGTTCCAAGGGACTCTCTCAGCCTTGCCGCAGCAGATCGCCGAATGCGTTCGTCGACCCGCCGCCGTCGCAGCGGCACCCCTAGCTTCGCGGGTCTGTCGAGCAGACCCTCGGATTGAATCGTCGGGACCATACAATGATCCCGGCGCGTCAGGCGAGCAGCCCCGGCACCAGCTTGCCATGCACGTCCGTGAGCCGAAAACGGCGGCCGCGGTAGCGGAAGTTGAGGCGTTCGTGGTCGATGCCCAGCAGGTGCATCAGCGTCGCCTGGAAGTCGTGCACATGGACCGGATCATCGACGACGTTGTACCCGAACTCGTCGGTTTTGCCGTAGGTGATGCCGGGCCGCACGCCGCCGCCGGCCATCCAGAGGGTGAAGGCGCTCGGATGGTGATCGCGCCCGAAGTTGTCGTCGCTGAGCCGGCCCTGCGAGTAGTTGGTTCGTCCGAACTCACCGCCCCAGATCACGAGCGTGTCGTCCAGCATGCCCCGCTGCTTGAGATCCAGGACCAGCGCCGCCGAGGCCTGGTCGACGCTCCTGGCCATCTTCGCGATGTCCTTGGGCAGGTTGCCGTGCTGGTCCCATCCCTGATGGTAGAGCTGGATGAATTTCACGCCCCGCTCGGCCAGACGCCGCGCGAGGAGGCAGTTCGCGGCAAACGTGCCGGCCGTCCGCGCGTCGTCGCCGTACATGTCGAGGATGTAGTCCGGCTCGGTGCCCAGGTCGGTCACTTCCGGCACCGACGTCTGCATCCGGTACGCCATCTCGTACTGGGCGATCTTGGACTGGATCTCCGGATCCTCGACCTCATCGAACTGGATCTGCCCCAGCCGCTTGATGTAATCGAGCTGGCGCTTGCGATCCTCATCCTCGATCCCGGGTGGATTGTTGAGATAAAGGACCGGGTCCTTGCTCGCCCTGAACTGGATGCCCTGGTGCTCGGAAGGCAAGAAGCCATTCCCCCAGAGATGCGCATACAGCGGCTGGCCCCCCTGCCGCCCTTCCGAGAGCAGCACACAAAAGGCCGGCAGGTTTTCGTTCTCGCTGCCCAGTCCGTAGCTCAGCCACGCCCCGATGGAAGGGCGACCGCGATGCTGGGATCCGGTCTGGAAAAAGGTGATGGCCGGATCGTGGTTGATGGCTTCGGTGTACATCGACTGCACGAAGCAGACCTCGTCGGCGATGCCGCCGATGTGGGGCAGCAATTCGCTGACCCAGGCGCCGCTCTGGCCGTGTTGCGAAAACGGATAGTGCGGACGCACGAGCGGAAAGGACCGCTGGCCGGCCGTCATGCCGGTGAGCCGCTGCCCCTTGCGGATGGATTCCGGGAGCTGCTCCCCGTGACGCTTCACCAGCGTTTCCTTGTAATCATACAGCTCCAGATGCGAAGGACCGCCGCTCTGGAACAGGTAGATCACCCGTTTCGCGCGGGGCATGAAATGCGGGCCACCCAGCACGCCGGCACCCGACGGGTCCGCCAGCGCAGCCGCCGGATCGATGAGCGACGCGAGCGCCGCGGCACCGAGGCCGAGCGTCGTCCGCGTCAGGAAATCGCGTCGCGAATACTGGTTGGGGTAATTATGACAGTCGTGCATGGCGGAGAAGAGTCATGGGGCATCGATCGCGGGGCGTCGGGCAGGGGCTTCTGGGGATGGCGTTCATCCCGGTCCGTCACCGCTTCATGTAGGCCTCGTCGTGGTTGATCATCGTGTTTGCCACGATGGTAAGCGCCGCCGTCTCGGAAAGATCGAGGGATTCGTCGCGCGGGAAGTCGCCAACGGCCAGCAGGGCGCGGGCCTCGTCGGGCCGGCTCGCAAAACGTGCTTTTTCGGTCTCGTACAACTCCCGCAAGACCCCGATTTCCTGGTCGATGGGGTGGCGCCCGGTCAACAGCCTGAACCCGAGTCCGAGCCGGCTGTCGAGCGTGTCGCCCGCCTCGCGCTGCATCCGCTCGGCGAGCACGCGGCTCGCCTCGACGTATTGCGGGTCGTTGAGCAGGATGAGCGCCTGGAGCGGCGTGTTCGTACGCTGGCGCTGAATCACGCAACTGCTCCGATCGGTGGCATCGAACGCGATCATCGACGGCGGAGGCGACGTGCGCTTGACGAACGTGTACAGGCTGCGCCGGTACAGGCCCTCCCCTTTGTCGGGGATATACCGCAGCAACATGGGCGAGAAGGTCCCCTTCTCGATCCAGAGCCCTTCCGGCTGATAGGGTTTCGCGCTCGGGCCCCCGACTTTCCGCACGAGGAGTCCGCTCGCCGCCAGGGCATTGTCCCGAATCATCTCCGCCGAGAAGCGATAACTGGGGCCCCTGGCCAGGAGCACGTTTTCCGGATCGACCTCGCGCAGTCCCTCCCGCGGCTGCGAGGCCTGCCGGTAGGTGGCGGACATGACGATCCGTTTCTGAAGCGCCTTGACATCCCATCCCGAAGCCACGAACTCCGCCGCCAGCCAGTCGAGCAGCGCCGGGTGCGACGGGAGCATCCCCTGGAAGCCGAAGTCTCCGGGCGTGGCCACGAGCCCACGGCCGAAATACATCTGCCAGAAGCGGTTGACGGCGACGCGCGCGGTGAGCGGGTTTTCCGGGGCGAAAAGCCACTGCGCCAGCCCGAGCCGGTTGCGCGGAAGGGTATCGGGAAAGCTGAGCACGGCGGCCGGCGTACCCGGGTCGACCCGGTCGCGGGGCTGGTCGTACTGTCCCCGATTCAGGATGTGCGTCTCCCGGATTTCCGGCATCTCCTCCATTACCATCACTTCCATGACCGGCTCGATCAGATCGAACTCGGCCATGCGGAGGGTCTTCAACCGCTCGCTCAAGCGCCGATAGGGTTCGTCCTGGCTCGCAAGGACGTACGCCAGTTCTTCCCGCGCCCGTTCGGCATCCGACAGGGATTTTTGGCCGACGAGGCGTTCGACCTCGATGCCCGTCAAGGCGCGGTTGTAGACCCGGATATCGTCGATGCGGCCGGTGAAGATGCCGTCGTTGCCGCTGAACGCGCGGTAGCTCTTGCCCACCCGCATCGGCCGATCCCAGCGCTCGTAGCGCGTTTCAACCGGGTACATGCTTTTGTAGAGGCGATCGTACGGTGCATCGAGGGCTACGGGAGCGCCGTCGAGGAAGAGCCGGACGCCGGCGGCCTTGCTGGATCCGTCGTAGGTGAGCATCACGTGCGTCCAGGCGTCGCCGGCGATGCCGTCGCGCGTTCGCACATGGATGTAGTTGTGCGGGAGGGCGTTGATGAGGCGGACATTGACGCGGTTGAGGCTGTCGAGATACACCTCGTAGCCGCGCCAGTAGGAGTTCTTCTGGCCGGCGTTGCCGAACAGCTCGGCATACTCCTCCTTCTTTTCGGGATACACCCAGATGCCGACCGAAAACGGCTCGTACCGGTCGTACAGGCCGGCGCCCTTCAATTCTACATAGTCGAAGTCGTAATCCAGCCGGGCCGCCTTGCCGCGCGGCCCCTCCACCAGTTCGATGTCGCCCGACGCGGAGGCCGGCCGCGAGGGCGTCTTGAGGTTCGGTGTCTGCCCGTCGGCGATCCGTTCGAGCGGGTAGTGATCGACGAGGCCAGCCGGCTCGGCCGGCGGCTGCGCCCCGCGCCAGCGATCCGGTTGCGCCTCCACCTGCGCCAGGCGGGCGGCCAGCTTGCGTTCCACCGCCGCGATGCTGTCGCGCACGGTGGCCAGCGCCGTCTGCACGCTATCCGGATACAGCATCAGCATGGGGCCGGCGTTGCCGTCGTCGCCGGTCATGCCGACTTCCTTCACGTTGTTGAAAAACGCGGCCAGCTGGTAATACTCCTTCTGCGTCACCGGATCGAACTTGTGATCGTGGCACCGCGCGCACTCCATCGTCAACCCGAGAAACGCCTCGGCGAAGGTGTTGGTGCGGTCGGCGACGTACTCCATCCGATACTCTTCATCCACGATGCCGCCTTCCGCCGTCATCTGGTGATTGCGGTTGAAGGCGGTGGCCAGGATCTGTTCGCGGGAGGCGTTCGGCAGGAGGTCGCCGGCAAGCTGGACCGTCACGAACCGGTCGTACGGCATGTTCTCGTCAAAGGCCTGGATGACCCAGTCGCGCCAGGGCCACATCAGGCGATAGCCGTCGGCGTGATACCCGTGGGAATCGGCATAACGGGCGAGATCCATCCACTCGACGGCCATGCGCTCGGCGTAGGCCGGCGAGGCGAGCAGCCGGTCGACGACGCGTTCGTAGGCGTCCGGCGCGCCGTCGGACAGAAAGGCGTCCATTTCCTCAAGCGTCGGCGGCAGCCCCGTGAGATCCATCGTGACCCGGCGAAGCAGGCGTTCCCTGTCGGCCTCCGGCGCCGGCGCGATGCCATCGCGCTCCAGACGAGCCAGGATAAACGCATCGATCGGCGAGGCCGGCCAGCCGGCGTCGCGGACAGGAGGCGGCTCGGGGTGACCGACCGGGGTAAAGGCCCAGTGCGGCTTCCATTCGGCTCCCTGCTGTATCCACCGGCGGAGCAACGCCACTTCGTAGCTCGAGAGCGACAGGTTCGACTCCGGCGGTGGCATCTGCACTTCCGGATCGGTCGACACGATGCGCTGAGCGACGGCGCTGCGGCGCAGGCTGCCGGGCTTGATCGCTACATGCCCCGGGTTCTCCGGCAGTTCGGCCAGCGCGGCGGATTCGATGTCGAGCCGCAGGCCGGCCTCCCGCGTATTTTCGTCGGGGCCGTGGCACTTGAAGCACCGGTCCGATAGCAGCGGACGGATGTGGTAGTTAAAATCGACGACCTCGGGCAGGCGGGCCAGAATATCCGGATCGTCGGAAACCGGCTCACGGCAGCCGGCTGCAACGATGAGGCACAGGAAGACGAGGCAATACGCTACGCGGGAAGCCACCACGGGATGGGACATGACGCGATGGAAATAAGGGATGGATCGGGGCCACGGACGGTGATCAATATCCCCCCCCTTCACCGCGTTATCAAGAGGACCTGCGGATTATCCCGTCAAAAAGAACGCTACCAGCCTTCGCGCAGCATCGTCGTCGTGATGTGCGCCAGATGATGCCGGCCGTGCCAGGCATACAGTCCGACGGTCCAGTCCAGCCGTTTGACGCCGGATTCGGGATGCCGGTAGGTGCGTTCGAAATCGGCCGGCGCGAGGGATCGGAGCAGCACGACCCATCGCGCGTGCAACAGCGCGATGAAATCCAGCTCCTGATCGACGGAAAACAGCTGGTAGTCCGCCAGCTGCGCCCAGGCGACTTCATCGTAGGGCTTGATGGTGGGCTCCTCTTCCGTCAGGGCGAGCTTGAACCGGATGAGGCTGTTGAGATGGCTGTCGGCGAGATGGTGCACGACCTGCCGGAGCGTCCAGCCCTCGGGGCGATACGCCGTGTCGAGCCGGGCGTCGTCGAGCTTGCTTACGGCCTGGCGCAAGTAGCCAGGCAGTTCGGCGATCTGATCGATCCAGCGTTCGATCTCAGCGGAGGTGATAACCGGGTTCGGGGTATATTTCCCGATGGGGTAGCGAAGGTCCATGGCGGCGCGTTGCGAATCAATGGCGGTTCAATGGCGGTGCGAGACGCCGCAGGATAACATCACCCCGAGAGATTGGCAAGCAAAGCGCTACCGGTCGCGTCAGACGCGGGTTACCGCGCGGAACGACATCAGCAGCGCCCAGATATCCCTGGAGACCTGGTCCTTGAGCGCATCCCGTTCGTCCGCCGAATGGAGGATGGACGAAAATCCGGGCACCCGTTCCTCAAACTCGTTCGCACTGATGGTTTTAAAACCCATACGCCAGTCGGAAAAATGCCGCTGGCCGGTGTTGCGCCGCATGAGACGCACGGCGCCATAGTGGCGCGGATCGGTGGCGATGTGCTCGTATAGCGCGTCGACGCGGTCGCGATCGCCTTCGAGGATCTGGATGAAATTGCCGTCGGCGTAGAGCAGCAGCCCGGTGATGTCGAGTTCGGTATTCCGGTCGCGCGCAACGGCAAGGATTTCGTTCAGCTCGCGATCCGACATCTCATGCGTGGCCGTACTCGCGTAGATGAGGCAGTAGGTGGTTGAGTTGGCTTCCATAGTTCAATGGATGTAATAGGATCCAGACGGGGTCGAGGCATAGCAAGCAAGCGTCATTCCAACCCACAAAGCCCCCTCGAATTCACCTACAACATGATGAGCCAGCTTCGCTCGCGCCGGCAGTGTTTCGGCACGTACCCCCCTGCGTTACGTTTTGACGTATGTTCGGGGTATCGACTCACTTCGATGCGGGATAATACCAAACCCGCGTAATCAACCCGTCCCGCACCTCGAATACCCCCAGCGCCACCTGCGACTGATCCTCGCCCCAATACGCCCGTTCGCGCACCGATACATAGGATCCGGACACAACGGCCGATTCGATCTCCGAGCGCGCGCTCGGTATCGCCTCAAAATACGATTCCATGGCCGCCCGGAATGCCGCCTTGCCGCGCGCCTCTACATCCATGTGATCGCCGCTAATGCTGAACCACTGGATGTCGTCATCGACATACGCCAGCATGCCATCCACATCGTGCGCGTTGAACGCCGAGGTCATCCGATAAAACACAGAAACAGGATCGACCATGGCCGTGACCGGGCCGGCCTCGAGAATATCCATAACCAGTGAGATCTTACAGAGCGTAGCGGGCTGAGCGAAGCACTTCTTTGACGATGGCCGGAATCCGCCGTTCCAGAACGCGCGTGCAACGAGCATTCGTTCGTCACCCGCCTACACAATTCCTGTACCCATCCAATTTCGTCGCAGTGTGGGGATACTTAAGCGACGTTGTGCCGGACAGCGAAGCGAGATGGGATGACGTTACGCAAGGCTTGCGAGGCGACTATGGATACAAGATAGATGTTTCCGAAAAACCGTGCGTTTGATGGTGGCGTGCATTCGTCGGAAGACCGAGGCTATGGTGCGCACATCAACTCGTGACGCAAGGCATCGTGTCCATCTGTGGATGCAAGATGAAGGATGCAGGATTTCGTCCGAAAAGCCTGTTGCCCGGTACAAATCCTGCATCTTGCATCCTGCATCAGATTACCGGCACATGGTTGCGTAAGATCAGTCATTCATACATGTTGCCGTGAGGCCTCCACTCAGGCCACGGTCGCGAACAGCTCCACGAGTTCACCCAGCAGCGATGCCGGTACGGGTTGCCCTTCGAAATGGCGGATCAGGCCGTCGACGCGGTTCAGATGGTCTCCCTCGTAGCCGCTCAGTTCCATGATGCGGCGCAGCGCGATCAGCTCGCCGTGAAACAGCTCGGTCCACCGCTTCATGGAGCAGTCCTCGAAGGCGAGCACGTAGCGGTCCGGCCGGCCCTGGCTGTCGCGCACGAGCGAATGGGTCACCTGCGCCCAGACGCTGTAGCCGATGCGGGTCTGGTACCGAATTTCGGCCCGGGCGTAGGGCACCTTGCCGCTGTGCAGGTCGCGATACACCTGAACGAGCCGGCTGTCCGTTTCCTGGCAGGTTTCGGGATGGAGCGTCACCACCCAGTCTTCTTCCATCTCCTCACGCGAATAGCCCAGAAAGGCTTCCAGTGCAGGGTCGGTGCGCAGCCACTGATGCGTTTGCGCGCAGATGATCGCCAGGAAGGGCCCGCGCGCGCGGCCGATAGGCGCGCTCCGGCGATACAGCGAATAATCCGAGCAGTTGCGGAAGAATCGCGCCTCGGCCAGCAGCAGGTCGCCGATGAAGCGAAAAGCGTGGGGATTGGAAGAACAGACGCGTTTCACATCCGCGTAGGCGCGACCGGCCACGAGGAGGAAATATTTGTTCATCGTGCGGCGCGCGCTTTCGGAGGTGTCGGTGCGGGTAGGGATGCTTTGCATGTGCCGGGTGCAGCGCCGGACCGCCGTCCTGTGTGACACAGGAGGCACGAACGGACACGCGCTGATTTGAGGGGAATGGATATGCCCCTAAATCAAATCAATTTGCACGCCCGGTTGTGTCACAAATCATCGGTCTTTTTGCGTCGCTCTATGACGATTCTGTGATCGGCGCGTTCAGACGACCCGCTCCCCGAAGACCTCGACGATCCGGTCGATCTCATCCATCGCGAAACGGGCCAGTTCACGCTGCTTGCGCACGCCTTCCGGATCTGTGCATTCGAGGTCGCCCAGGATGATCAGGTTCTCGTCGTTCAGCTTGTTGGCGGCGCCGGTATAGTTGAAGCTGCCGGCGATGACGAGCGACTCGTCCACCACCATGAGCTTGTGGTGCAGCTTGCCCGGCATCGGGCCGGGCCGGCCCGGGGTCGGCACCAGGTTCACCTCGACGCCGGCGGCGTGTAACAGATCCTTCGACGACCACGACTGGTTCGCCTGCATGCGGTAGAGGGCGCCGCGGATCTCGACCCCGGGGCGCTCCTTGACGAGCGCCAGCTGATCGTCGATCCCCGACGACTGCGCGAACGTGAAGATGGCGAAGTCGATCCGCCGGCGCGCCTTCGCGATCTGCTTCATGATCTCCATCTCCGGCGCGTGCTCGGGCGCAAACAGCACCTTGACCCGCACGTCGTTGACCAGCTTGACGAGCGGCTTGGGGCCGTGCACATCGCTCTCCGCCCCGAATCGCCCCTTCTGGATCTCCGAAAACTCGAGATCGTACGCCTTCGCCACGTCCTTGTCGTGCACGATGACGATGTGATTGAGATTGACGCTCGTGCCGGTTTCCGTAAAGTTGGTCGAGCCGGTCAGCACCGAGGTCCTGTCGCGCACGACAAACTTCTGGTGGAAGATGTGCGGGTTAAAATCCGAATTGACCTTGATCGCGGCCCGGAGGATGGCGTTGTGCAGCTCGCGATTGATCTCGTGGCCGCCGCCCGGCACAAACGGATCGCCTCGAAACGCCGGCGCGACGAGGTAATCGGCCTCGAGGACGAGCTTGACGAGCACCTTCCGCTTTTTGGCCCGGATGATGGCGTGGGCGATGGCCGGCGAGTCCAGCTCCTGAACGGCGATGAAGAGCGTTTTCCGGGCGCCATCGATGAAGCGCACGATCGTCTCTTCCAGGTTGTCGGGTCCGCCGAGCTGGTGCGGGCCCATGTAGAGTTCGATATTCCCTATGATTTTCGGCATGCCCTACGCTCCTTGCAGTCCGTATTTATCACGGAACAGGGCAAGATGGTGGGCCTCATGGCCGGCGGTCGCGTAGACGAGGGCCGCCGCGGTGACGGGCCGGCCGCTGGAGATGCCTTTCCGGGCGAGGCTTTCGTCGTCCAGCGAAGCCACCAGCGCGCGCGTGGCGCTGCGTACGGCGTCGAACTCGTCCGCCAGCGAGGCCAGCGTGCGCCGCGCCGCGCCGGCGGTCCGGACGTAATCGTCCTGCTCGAACGCGGGCAAGGAGGCTTTTTCACCCCGCGCGATGCAAAGGGCCCGGTACGTGAACACCCGCTCGGTATCGATGAGGTGCCCCATCACCTCCTTCACCGACCACTTTCCCTCGGCATACCGGTAGTCGCCGTCGACCTCGCCGAGCATGCGCACCATCCGCGACGTCGTCGTCGGGTGGGCGAGCAGTGCGGAGGCCCACGTCGTGTCGGCGGTTCGGTCGATGTAACCGCGGAAGAACTCCGGGAAGTCGCCCTCGGCCGGACGCGGAATGCGGTCCAGCAGCGAAGGCTCGGCGGCCACGCGGGCGGCGGGCTCGATGAGGGCTGCCACGGCGCCGGCGGGGTCCTGAATGACGGCCATCCGGCCGTAGGATCCCATCGAACGAATCCCCTGCACCACCCGGCCCCCGCGCGCCTCGCAGGTCAGGAGTCGGGCTTCGAGTTCATCCACCGTGATGTAGATCAACCACTGCGGCGGTAAGCCCGCGTTGCTCCCCCTGGCGTGGCAGATGCCGGCCACGGGCATCGACTCGCCGGCCGGGTGCATCGTATAGTCGGCATAGTCGCCCATATCCAGCGGATGGGCTTTCCACCCGCCAACCGCTTCGTAAAACGCGCGGACCTGATCGGCCTGCGGGACGGTGAGATCGATCCACGAAATGGACCCGGGTTTCAGAGAGGTGTCGCTCATTCCATAATGGCTCTGGTGTCTGAATGCCGCAAGATACGCCCCGTCCGGCGTCGAAGTTAGAGATAAGTGAGGATCGCGTTAGACTTTCGTGATACGTGCCCCCGCCTTCGGGTCGTAGACTTCATCGCATCAACCAACCCCTCTTTTTTTACAACGCAACCATCACGATACGATGAAAACCGTAGCAGCTCTAACCCTTCTCGTGGCCCTGACCCTGGCCGGCTGCCAGGACTCGCTCAACGACATCAACGCCGAACCCGAGGCCGCATCGGCCGCGAACGAAAACGCGTACGGCCATGGCGACGCCGTCTACCAGGTGCGCGTCCGCAACGTCACCAAGGGCCAGCCCTTCACGCCGCCCCTCGCCGTGACGCATAGCGCCGCAGCCGACCTCTTCACCGTCGGCGAAGCCGCCAGCAACGGCATCAAGGAGATCGCCGAAAACGGCAACCTCGATCCCCTGGTGGGCGCGCTGAGCGGTAGCCCCGAAATCGGTGATCTGGTCGTGGCCGTGTCGAGTGACATTCCGCCCCTGCTCCCCGGCAACGAGGTCACTTTCGAGATCACCTCGACGCCCGGTCACCGCTACTTCTCGTTCGCGAGCATGCTCGTGTGCACGAACGATGGATTCACCGGCATCGACAGCCAGATGCTGCCCCGCCGCATCGGCGACGAGATCGCGCTCGGGCTGAATGCCTATGACGCCGGCACGGAAATCAACACGGAAGATTTCGCCGACATCGTGCCGCCCTGTCCGGCGCTCACGGGCGTGGCGTCGGACGACGCCGGCTCGGGCGTCAGCAACCCGGCCCTGGCCCAGAACGGGGTGATCATGCACCACGACGGCGTGGAAGGCGGCGTGGATCTGGTCCCGGCGATCCACGGCTGGAACGACCCGGTCGCCAAGGTGCATATCCGGCGGATTCGCTAAACCGCCACGCGGGGGCGGGGCTGGTATCCGGCCCACGGCCCTTTGATTCGCCAGAAGGCGGCTGCAGGCTACGGCGTGCAGTCGCCTTCGGCGTTGAGCGGGTAGGCCATCTGCACCGCATCGACCAGGAGGTTGCGCAGGTCGCGATACGTGGCGACGAGGTGCGCCTGGTCGTCGCCGGCGACCTTGATGTCGAACAGCTCCAGTCCGTTCTGCAGCCCGTTCGCGAGGTAGTCGTTCACCGCCACCCGATAGGTGCGATCGAGCGTGATCGGTTCTCCGTCCAGCATCCAGCGGCTCGCGGCTTCGCTCACATTGTCCGTCCACTGCAGATAGCCCCCGGTGCCTCGCAGAAAGGCCCCGCGCTGGAGGATGCTGATGAGCAGCCGGCCCGGCATGTCCACCGCCAGCACGCGGCCCTGATACGGCAGGGTGCGCAGCACATCGTACTGCGTGAGCCGGCCGGGCTGCAGGACGTCATCCACCCGGATCGACCCGCTGTTGAACAGGGCCAGGCGGGCATCCGGCACCTCGCTCTGCATCGCCTCGACGATCAGGCGCGTCAGGTTGGTCGGCCCGTTGCGCACGGCGGATTCCCGGCCATCGAGCGCCTCGGTCGAGCAACCGACCAGCGCCGCCGGCTCGAAGCCGTCCTGCCGAAACCCCGCATAGGCGCGCTCCTGCCAGGATGCCGCCCGCGCCGCGACGCCGGCGTGTTCGGGACGATCGTCGCCCAGCACGACGAGTTCGCTTGTTATCGTCAGTTTACTCGTCCGGGTGTCGAACGCAAGCCGGTGCACGTACGCGGAGAGCGCGTTGGCGTCGGCTTTCGCCACCCGCGTCATCCGGCCGTTCCGGTGCAACGACGTGGCGACGTTTTCGTGTTCGTGCCCCCCGATGATGAGGTCGATCCCCTCCACCCCGGTCGCGATGCGCAGGTCTTCCTGGTAATCGACATGCGTAATTGCAATAACGGCATCAACGCGAGGGCGGAGCCGGCCCACGACCTCGCGCAACGCCTCGATCGGCGGCGCGAACGCGGCATAATCCGGATCGTTCTCCGCCAGGGTCGCCCCGACCAGGCCGATCCGGAAGACGCCGGCGGGCCCCGGAACGGCAATCACCTCGCTGGCGCGCGCGACCGACAGGGCCTCGCCCAGCGTGTCGGTCACATTGCTGGAAATCCAGGTGAACCCCGCTTCCTCCATCCGCCGCCGCAACACGTCGTACCCGAGATCGAACTCGTGATTGCCGAAAGTCGCGTAATTGACGCCCACCGCGTTGAGCATATCCACCATCTGACGCCCCGCGAGGCGTTCCCCATCGACGCGGGCGGTGCCGAGCGCCGACGGACTGATAAAATCGCCGGCGATCACGGTGAAGGTGCTCGGGGTTTCGCGCAGCAGGCTATCGCGCAAGGCAGCCACGCGGGCGAGCCCGCCGGGTGCGCCGGCCTGCGGCGCGACCTCGTACACATCGTTGATTTGCAGGATATTGACCCGGACGACGGGCGATGCCGGCGCGGCGACGGGCGGCGCGACGACCGCGGGGCCGGCGCCGCAGCCCGCGAGGAGGCGCAGCGCGAGCACGCCGGCCAGGAGGGAACGCATCATAGTGGGAAACCGGGGAATCGCTTGTGGGGCAGAAGACGCTGCGCGTAGTTACCTGTCATTCCCGAAAAACAGGCGTGCGGAGTCGATGAAGGGGCGCCGGCAGCGCGTGCAGAGCCGGATCGAACAGCGTTCGACCCGTATTTTGCCTGGCCAGGGGGGTATCAGGCATCGATATCCGTGATGAAGGACACATCCAGCGGCGCGACGATTTCGATGCCGCTGGCCGAGACCAACCGAACCTGGTCGCCGGCGGCTTCCAGGCGTTCCACCCGGTCAAAGCCGGCCGGCACGGGTTGCACGGCCATGATGTACCGAATCACGAGGGGCTGCCCGGGCTGGGCGTGGAGTGTCGTCGGGAAGCCGTCGTCCGAGAGCGGATTGTGGTCCGCAGAGCCGGCCAGGCCGTAGTGGAAATAGGCCGTCACCTCTTCGATGCCCATGACGCCGGCGTGGCGTCCGTTCCAGGGCGGGTAGTGCCTTCCCCCGTTGGAGAGCCAGAAGATCGTGTTGCGGAGCACGCGCGGGTCCTTGAGCGCGAACCAGACGTAGCCGGCCCGGGGAAAGACGACCGCCGTCCAGGCGATGTCCAGGCTCGGGTCAGACACGATCATCGCGAGATCCTCGAAGCCCCGCCGGGCCGGAAACCGCGTCAGGTCCACGGGTTCGCCGGTGATCGACGGCACCGCATCCAGCCGCTCGAACGACGCATCCGCCGCAAGAAACGAGTAGCCGCGCTGTTCGGGTTTCTCGAGCGGTTCGGGGGCCGTTCGCGCCCAGACAAACGGGCTGGTGGAGAGCACGCCGCTGCCCTCCTCGTCGGGGAAGGCGAGCATGGCGTGGTGCCCCGGGCTCAACGGCCCCTCCATCCCCGTGATGACGTGTTCGCTGTAGATGGCGTGATGGCCGTCGACCAGCGCGATACGTTTATCCAGCCGACCTTTCCGGACGCGCGTCTCCAGACTCAGGTGCAGCGTGGTCCGAACGGCGCCCTCTTCCCGGCCCTCGAAGGTCCAGACTTCGTTCGACGACTCGCCGTGAGGCGGGTGCGACTCCCCTTCATAGGGCACATCGTTCGCGCCGAAGGGGAGGCAGAAGAAGTCGCCGCGCAGCGTGGCGAGCATGGGGGGCAGCGCCTCGCGGGTCGCCGGCTCGTCCCACCAGGGGGCCACATGAAACGGTGAAATGGCGCGATCGCCGAACTGGAAACGCGCCGGCCCCAGGTGCCCTCCCTGTTGCGTGAGCGCCAGTTCGACCTCGGGCGTCGCGAGACGCCAGGATGGTTGTCCGAATACCGATTCGAGCATGATGTCTGTTCAGATGGGTGGGTGCAGCGCCACGCGTGAGGACGCCCGCCGGCCTCGTTTTGGAACGGACGGGCGCGAAGGAGATCGGGGTTTCCTACCTCGCCTTCACCGTGCCGCCCAGTTCGACGCCCAGGCCGCCGTCGATCCGAACCGCCTGGCCGGTCATGAAGGTGGCTTCGTCGCTGCACAAATAGGCGACGAGGCCGGCGATCTCGTCCGGTTCGGCGATGCGTTTCACGAGGTGCATCTGGCGCACCTCGTCGTACAGGGCGGCGGGATCGCCGCTCTGCTCCGCCGTCCAGCGGACCATGGGCGTATCGACCGTGCCCGGGCACACCGCGACGCTCCGGATCGACGGCCCGAAATCGATGGCGATGCTCCGGGTGAGGCCGAGCATCGCCGTCTTGCTGGTCGTGTACGGCGCCACGTTGGCCTGCGAGTGAAAGGCCTGCACGCTGGACATGTTGACCACGATGCCGGCCCCCCGGCGCTGCATGCCCGGTATCGCGGCCTGCGCGCACAAAAAGGCGCTCTTGAGATTGACGGCCATGACGCGGTCCCACTCCGCCTCCGTCGTCGACACCACCGTGCCGTAATGCTGGATGCCGGCGTTGTTCACGAGGATATCGGGGTCGCCGAAGGCGTCGCGGACGGCCTGGAACGCCTCCGCCACGTCGGCCGAGCGGGAGGCGTCGCATCGCACGAAGCGGTAGCGCTCGCCGGCCAGGGCAGGATCGCCGGCCTCGTCGAGATCCAGCGAGGCGACGCGCGCGCCTTCGGCGAGCAGCCGGCGCACGATGGCGGCGCCGATTCCCTTAGCGCCCCCGGTGACGACGGCGGTGCGGTCCTGAAAACGTTCCATGAGCGACATACGGGCTGCGGAATGACCGGCTCGGCATCCAGCCGGATGCCGGTCACGGGTGGGTTGTGCCTAAGATAGCGAATGCGCGGAACGAGACCATATGTGTGGAGTATGTTTACCCATCAACCCGCAGGCCCATGTCCGACGCATCGCTCCCTCCCCGCCGCGGCCGCGCCGCCGCCTACAACCCGCCCAACCGTTTCGAGCCCATGCACCTCGAGGAGGACCCGGCGGCGCTCGATGCCGGCGAGTTGCGGCAGATCCGCACCGAGTTCTTCTTCGACACCACGAAACAGGCGCTGTCCAAAAACGACAGCCCGGACATCCCGTTCACCTACAGCATCAACCCGTATCGCGGATGCGAACACGGGTGTATCTACTGCTACGCCCGCCCGTCGCACGAATACCTGGGATTTTCCGCCGGCCTAGACTTCGAATCGCGCATCGTCGTGAAACAGGATATCGCCACGCTGCTGGCGGACGCGTTCGACAAGCCGTCCTGGACCCCGCAATCGATCATGCTGTCCGGCAACACCGACTGCTACCAGCCTGTCGAACGGCGTTTGCGGCTCACCAGGGCCTGTCTCGAGGTGTTCGCTCGCTACCGCAACCCGGTCTCGATCATCACCAAAAACGCCCTCATCACGCGGGACCTGGACCTCCTGGAGGAGCTGGCGGCGCTCCATCTCGTGAGTGTCACGCTGTCGATCACCAGCCTCCGGCCCGAACTCATCCAGGCGATGGAGCCGCGCACCTCCCGCCCGGAGGCACGTCTGCGCACGATCGAAAAGCTGGCCGAAAGAGGGATACCGGTCGGCGTCATGGTGGGGCCCGTCATCCCGGGGCTGACCGACGAAGAGTTGCCAGACATCATCAAGGCCGCCGCCGACCACGGGGCGCAGCGCGCGCACTATGTGATGCTCCGGCTACCGGGCGCCGTGCGCGAGCTGTTTCTCACCTGGCTCGATCACGCATTTCCCGACCGAAAACAGCGTGTCGTCAACCGGTTGACCGAATTGCGTGGGGATGAACTGACCGACAGCCGCTTCGGGGTCCGAATGCGCGGCGAAGGGCACTGGGCGGCCGTGATCAGCCGGCTCTACCGGCTCACGATACAGCGGCTCGGCCTCAATCAGCCTCGAGAACCGCTCGCGACCCAGCATTTTCGCCGTCCGTCGAAGGCGGGTCAGCTCGATCTGTTTCCCTGACCCGATCCGAATCGTACCGCAGCATGTCGCGCCACGACACGATGCCCACGAGCCGGTCGTCCTCCGCATCGAGTACGGGGAGGCAGGATACGTTGCGATCCACCAGCAGGTGGCCGGCTTCCTCAACCGAGGCCTCCGGGGTCACGGACACGATCTGCCGGCTCATCACCTGATGCGCGCGCCGCTCGAGCGTGCGAACGTCCCGATCCTGCTCGCCCATGGTGCCGACGTACGGGCTCATGGCCAGTTTGACGTCCCGATCCGAGATCACGCCGGCGACCCGTTGCTCGTCCATCACCACCACGTGATGGATCCCGTGACGCTCCAGCACGCCGCTGACGAACTGAAGGCTGTCGTCCATGTGGACCGTGATCACGGGCGCCGACATGACGTCGCGCACGCGTTTGACGGGGTGATTGTCGGTCAGGCCGGCGTGGCGAACCAGCGTCAGCGCTTCGTCCGGCCCCGTATAGCGCGACACGAGGAGGCGGATGCCGGGCGCCATGATCGCGCGCCACACGTCCTCGATCTGGTCCGAGAACCGGGGGTCGTTCGTGCGTACGGTCTCGAGCAGGCTCTCGAGCCAGAACGAATAATACAGGGGGCGAACGCCCATTTCGTTGTGCCTGTCGCCGAGCGCCGAAAGCCGGCCGCGGACCTGGATATGGTTTTTGGCGGCGAGCATGCACATGTAGATGGATCCGCGCAGCATCCGATACTGCCGTTCCATATCGGTGTGCGCGAAGAGGGCCGCAATCTGATGCGAGGAGTGCATGAAACGGTCGTAGAACTCCTCGATAAACTGGTTGCCTTCCAGACAGCGTTCGAGGCTGTCGTTGAATAACTGGAAATCCTTGTCTTTCAGCATCTGCCGTTCGCCGCGGCTGATTGAAACATACGCACGGAGACAACACGGGGGGTGTCATCCTGTGTGGTATCGTCCCTCCGCCGTTTTCATCAACCGTTCCGCGCGGAATTCATACCCCGCGCGCCGGATCGGGAAGGCAGGGGCTCAGGCGAGCCGCTTTTTGAGATAGGCCAGCGTGTTCTCCAGGGCCTGCGGATCCAGGTCGCGCGTGAGGGTGGCGTGCCCGGCTCCCGGGATGACGTGTCCGTCGAATCCGTCGCCCAGCAGGGCGCGAAGCCGGTCGAAGCGCTCCTGCCGGCAGAGCCTGTCCTTCTCGTAGCGGAAGCCGAGGACGGCGCAGGGACCCATCCTCCCGACGCGCTCCACCACGGCAGCCTGCTCGCCGGCGGCAAGACCAAGCTCCCCATGAAACAGCAACGGGAGCGACGGCTGCGCGCTGACCACGGCATCCACCGCCGGCTCGGCGACGAGCGCGAGCGCAAAGCCCCCCGTCAGGCACATCCCGATCACCCCTACGCGGTCCACGCCCTCGCGGTCCGTCATGGCCCGCACCAGGGCGCGCATCCAGCGCACGACCGGACTCGTTTTTTGCCGCGAGAACAGGTAAAATTCACGGCTGATGCAGACTCGAACAGTGTTCCATCCCACCGCCGTTTCCTCGGGATCGCCAAAAAGCAGGGGCATATACACCCGGAAGCCTTCCGCGGCCAGGGTGTCGGCCAGCCGCTTGCACTCCGGTGTGAGCCCGGGCAATTCGTGCATCAGCAGGACAGGCGGCCCCGAGGCGTGGGACACGTAGACCCAGTGGGCCATGCCCGCGGTCGTGAACGGGAAGGGGGCGGCGAAGCCTTCGAGCGATCGGGGCGGATGGTGCATGCGGGTGTGGGCGGTGGCAGGTGCGCCTGAAATATATGGCATCACCGGAATCCCCATCGTACTTTAGCCGCCGGCGCACGCAGAAAGGCCGCCGTACCGGCCGCGCTCGTGTCGATCGCTCCATCCCCGCCAACCAGATGTCATTGCAATGGCCAGTAAAAAACTCCGTGTGCTCGTCGTAGGATGCGGCAATATGGGCACGTCGCACGCCCGGGCCTACCACAAGCTCGATGCGTTCGAGATCGTCGGTCTCGTCAGCCGCAAACCCGAGAGCCGCGAACGGCTTTCGGCCGAGCTGGGCGGCCTGCCCACCTTCGCCGGCTTCGACGAGGCACTCTCCGCCACGAAGCCCGACGTCGTGTCGATCAATACCTACCCCGAAACCCACGCCGAGTATGCCCGGAAGAGCCTCGAAGCCGGCGCGCACCTGTTTCTGGAGAAGCCGCTCGCGAACACCGTAGAGGAAGCCCAGCAGATCGTCGATCTCGCCCGGCAGCACGGCCGCAAACTGGTGATCGGATACATCCTGCGGGTCCATCCGGCCTGGAAACGGTTTATCGAGATCGCCCAGACGCTCGGCAAGCCGCTCGTGATGCGCATGAACCTCAACCAGCAGAGCAGCGGCAAAAACTGGGAGACGCACAAGAGCCTGATGAAAACCATGTCGCCGATCGTCGATTGCGGTGTCCACTACGTCGACGTGATGTGCATGATGACGGGCGCGAACCCCGTCCGCGTGAGCGCCATCGGCGCCCGACTGACGGACGAGATCGCGGCCGACATGTACAACTACGGCCAGCTGCAGGTGACCTTCGACGACGGCTCGGTCGGCTGGTACGAGGCCGGCTGGGGGCCGATGATGAGCGAGACGGCGTTTTTCGTGAAGGACGTGATCGGGCCCCGGGGATGCGTGAGCATCGAGGACAAGCCGGCCGGCACGAGCGACACCATCGACGACCATTCGAAAACCGGTGGGCTGCGCCTGCACCACAGCGCACTGGATGCCGGCGGTCACTTCGCCCGGCCGGACGACATGATCGATACGTCGGACGAGCCGTCTCACGACGCGCTTTGCGAACTCGAACAGCGTTTTCTGCTCAACGCGATCGAAAACGACGTCGACCTGTCCGACCACGGCCGCGACGCCGTGAACAGCCTCAAGATCGTGCTCGCCGCCGACGAGGCCTTCCGCACCGGACGCGTCGTGAACCTCTGACGGCGGCATGGATCCCTGGCGCACGGACGCTTTGATCGCCATCGCGTGCGGCATCGCGGTGTTTTTCGCCGCGCGCCGCGCGTTCCGGCCGATCGGCTACATCATCGAGGTCATCTTCAACCGCTCGCGCGGCGTACAGGACGATACCCCGACGTTCTACGATGTGTTTTTCGGCGGATACGGGATCGGGTATCTCGGGTATTATTTTGGCGTTCGCGTCCACCGCGGCCTGTCGCCGGCCAGTGTCGTCGCCGACGAACTGGTGTGGCTGATGGCGGCGATCGCCGTCGGCCTCCTGCTGATCGCCGTCAGCATGTACTTCAAGATCCTCTGGTACGAGCGGGTGCTGCTGGTCTTTCTCATCGGCGCCGGGGTATTCACCGCCTGGCTGCTCGCGAGCTGAGGCGGCACACCTCAACGGGGTGGGTCGGGCGAGCGTTCGCGTGTCGGATTCAGGTTGTAGGTCTCGGATTGCCCCTTCGGTATCGAAATCCAGTCCCACTGCGTGCCCTGCTGGATCCGGGCGAGC
Organism: Rhodothermales bacterium; assembly: GCA_041391505.1. NCBI lineage: Bacteria > Pseudomonadati > Rhodothermota > Rhodothermia > Rhodothermales > Rhodothermales bacterium. Next base: position 32,004 of record JAWKNW010000013.1, on the reverse strand, counting down.
AGGATGATCTGGCCGACGTGGTAGGCGACGTGGGCGACCGCCCGCAGCAGCGCGGCGCGGACGGTGAGGGGTTGCGCGCGAATCGTGACCGTCCGGTCCGCATCGGCATCCGTAAGGGCGCCCACCTCGCGCCAGACCACCTCCCAGCCCTCCTCCCAGTACGCCATCATGGCGGCGCGGTCCGGAAAGGGGCGATCGTGGAACTCTTCGTCGCGCCGGCGCCACGGCTTCTCGCCGTCGGAGGTCAGGAAATCGGTGAATCGCGAGCGGAGGTTGCCGCTCATATGCCGTACGATCATGGCGATCGAGTTGCCATCGGGCGCAGGGACCACGTCCAGCGCCGCGTCGGAGACCTGCGCCATCGCGTTTTCCGCCGTGGCCTTGTACCGTTTAAATTCGAGCAATGCGTCCTGAATCACGAGATTTAGGGGGATGCGACGTGGACAAAAAGGTGCGCCGCAATGCGGCGCGATTCGTATACTGTTCGTGCTGAAAGATACACCATTCCTGCTTATAGCTATGCGCACGTTTCTGTTCGCCCTGCTTCTGGTCATCGGCCTCGCGCCGGCGTCTACGAAGGCCCAGCAGCCTGTCACATTCGAAGACTACACCCGCGCCGAATCCTTTCTTTCGGCGAGCACCTGGCCCCTGGTTTATCGCGGGTCCGTCCGCCCCGATTTTTATAGCGGCGACGCGTTCTGGTATCGGAACAGCACACCGGCAGGCAGCGAGTTCGTACGGGTCAACCCCGGGCGAAAGAGCCGCGAACTGGCGTTCGATCATGCGCGGCTGGCAGAGGCCCTGTCGGCAGCCGCCGATTCTTCGTTCTCCGGCGATAAGCTGCCGTTCAACACCATCGCCCTGTCGGCGGACGGGCGGTCCGTGTCGGTGGATATCGGGCGAGCCGGCTACACCTGCGACCTCCGCGCATACACCTGCGAACGCGCGCGCCGGCGCGCGGCGCGTGCAGACCGCAACAGCGTGATTTCGCCCGATGGCGCCCGAGCAGCGTTCATCCGCGATCATAACCTCTGGATGCGCGACCTCGCGACGGGCGCCGAGACGCAGCTCACGACCGACGGCGTCGAGGAATTCGGTTACGCGACCAACAACGCCGGCTGGACGCGCAGCGACACGCCGGTCCTGCTCTGGTCGCCCGATTCCCGCAGGATCGCCACGTTCCAGCACGACGGACGCGGCGTGGAAAACATGTACCTGACGTCTACCGAGACGGGGCGGCCCAAGCTGGAGGCCTGGAAATATCCGCTCCCGGGCGATAGCCTCATCTTCCGCATCGAGCGCGTGGTGATCCATGTCGACGAGCCCCGCGTCGTGCGGCTCCAGATGCCGCCCGATCCGCATCGCAGCACGACCACCGACCACATCGCCGGCCGCGGAGGCCGCTTTCTCGATGTGGAGTGGAGCGAAGACAGCAGCCGGCTTGCGTTCGTCTCCAGCTCCCGCGATCACAAGGTCGCCACCCTCCGCGTCGCCGATCCCGAGTCCGGCGCGGTGCGCGACGTCCTGACCGAACGGACAAACACGTACTTCGAGTCCGGCTACAGCGACGCCAACTGGCACGTCCTGTTCGATTCGAACGAGGTGATCTGGTTTTCGGAGCGGGACAACTGGGGGCACCTCTACCTCTACGACCTGGGGACGGGCGAGCTCAAGCACCGGATCACGCAGGGCGACTGGGCCGTGCTGGATGTGGTCCGCCTGGACCCGAAGAGCCGGACCATCTTCTTCACCGCCGGCGGCCGCGAAGCCGGCGATCCGTATTTCCAGCATCTGTATCGCGTCAACCTCAGCGGCGACAACCTCAAGCTCCTGACACCGGAAGAGGCGCATCACACCACGACCTTCACCCCCTCGGGCGACTATTTCGTCGACACCTATTCCACGCCGACCACGCCGCCGGTGACGGTCCTTCGCGACGCATCGGGCAAGCTGATGCTGGAACTGGAACGCGCCGATATTTCGGCCCTCGAGGCCGCCGGCTGGCAGCCGCCCATCCCCATCACCGTAAAGGCCCGGGACGGCGTGACCGATCTCTACGGGTTGATGTATCGCCCCTCCCAGTTCGACGCGGCGCAACGGTACCCCGTCATCAACTACATCTACCCGGGCCCCCAGTCCGGCAGCGTCGGCTCGCGCAGCTTCGCCGCGGCGCGCGGCGACAAGCAGGCCATCGCGGAACTCGGATTTGTCGTCATCGAGATCGACGCCATGGGCACGCCCGGCCGCTCGAAGTCGTTTCACGACGCCTATTACGGCAACATGGGCGACAACGGCCTGCCGGACCAGATCACGGCCATCCAGCAGCTGGCGAAAAGCAACCCGTGGATCGATGACAGCCGCGTGGGCATCTACGGCCACTCCGGCGGCGGCTTCGCCTCGGCGGCCGCCATGCTCCGGTATCCCGACTTCTACGATGTCGCGGTTTCCAGCGCCGGCAACCACGACAACCGGATCTACGAAGACGATTGGGGCGAAAAATGGCAGGGCCTGCTCGAGCGGTACCCGGACGGCACGACCAATTACGACAACCAGGCCAATCAGCTGCAGGCCGGCAACCTGAAGGGCAAGCTGCTCATCGCCCACGGCACCATGGACAACAATGTCCCGCCTTACAATACGCTGGCGCTCGTCGATGCCCTCATCAAGGCGAACAAGGATTTCGACCTGTTGATGATCCCCAACGCGCGTCACGGCTTCGGCAGCGCGTCGGCGTATTTCATGCGCCGGCGCTGGGATTATTTCGTCCGAAACCTGAAGGGGGTGGAGCCCCCGAAAGAATACGAGATCGGCCGGCGTATGGAGGTGCAACAGCCCACCGGTTGACGCGTATCGCCTGCCACGCCCGACGTCGCATCACGAACATCCTTTTCTCATGAGCTTTCTGTTTCGGCGCACGCTGTTTGCCGCCGTTCTGCTTCTACCCCTGTCCCTCGGTATTTCGCATGCGCACGATCTGTCGCCCGACCCGGAAAAGCCGGGGGCGGTGGTCAGGGACATCCCCCGCGTCGACGACGCCGACATCGAGATCGACGGCGTGCTGGACGAGCCGGTGTGGCAGGATGCGGCGTTGTTCACCGGATTCTACGACTACCTCCCGATCGACGGCCGGCCGGCCACCGACACCACCCACGTGCTCGTCTGGTATTCCCCCACGGCGATCCACTTCGGCATCCGCGCCTACGAGACGCACAACGAAGTCCGGGCCACCCTCGCCGACCGCGACAAGCTCGAAGGGGAAGACTACGTGCAGATTCTGCTGGACACCTACAACGACAGCCGGCAGGCCGTCGTCATCGGCGTCAACGCGCTGGGGCAGCAGGCGGACGGGATCCTGCGCGACGCCGTCTCCGCCGGCGTCTCCTTCGGCAACGGCAGACCGTATGTCGTGGACTACAGCCCGGACTACGTCTACGAATCGAAGGGCCATCTGACACCCTATGGCTACGAGATCGAGATCCGCGTCCCCTTCAAAAGCCTCCGCTACCAGTCGGACTTCGTGCAGGACTGGGGCTTCAACATCATTCGCCAGGTGCAGCACTCCGGCTTCTCCAACACCTGGGCGCCCGTCCGGCTCGCGAGCGCGTCGTTCCTGTCCCAGAACGGGCAGTTGCGTCAGCTGACCGACCTGCGGCGAGGGCTGGTGCTCGATATCAGTCCGGAAGTCACGGGCGCGGTGAGCCGGCTCGACCCCACGGCCGGCTGGGACCTCAACGCCCGCGACCCGCTCGGCGTCAACGTCCGCTGGGGCATATCCAACAACCTGACATTCAACGGGACGGTCAACCCCGATTTTTCCCAGGTCGAGGCCGATGTCGCCCAGATCCAGTACGACCCGCGCCGCGCGGTCTTCGTCCCGGAAAAACGCCCCTTCTTCCTCGACGGGATCGAGCAGTTCCAGACCCCGTCCCAGCTCATCTATACCCGGCGCATCGGCAATCCGCTGAGTGCGGCCAAAATCACGGGCAAGACCGGGGCGACGAACGTCGCGTACATCAGCGCCGTCGACAACACCCGGCAATTCCTTTCCCAGCTCGACCCGGCATTTTTTAACGCCGTACGCCTGCGCCGAGACCTCCGCGGCCAGAACACGATCGGGCTCACGTATACCGACAAGATCGACGGCGCACACTGGAACCGCGTCGCCGCCGTCGACGGACGCACCCTGTTTTCCGACATCTATTCGGTGACGTATCAGACGGGCTTCAGCGCAACGGGAGATCCCGGAGAGACCACGCTGGCGCCGATGTGGTACGTGGCGGCGAGCGCCTCCGGCCGAAAGTACGGCGCATCCTTCTCCACGACAGGATACCACGGCGAGTTCAACGCCGAGTCGGGTTTTATCAACCGGACCGGCGTCGCCACGATGACGTTCCGACCGCGCATCACCTGGTACGGGACCGAGGGTGACGCCGTGGAGTCGTTTACGACGAGCATCACCCTGGACGGCACCTGGGACTACGACCGCTTCACCCGCGGCACCGGTCCGAACGACCGCAAGCTCCATGGCAACACGGGGTACAGCCTGCGGGGCGGTTGGAACGGCGGGACGTCGGTCTATTACGAATCGTTCAAGTACCCGGACGAGCTGTACACCGACTTCTTCGTCGAGCGGACCGATGCCGCCGGCGTGCCGGTGGATACCGTGGCCTACTCCGGTGTGGACCGCCTGACGAACCTCGGCTTCTGGACGTTCATGAGCACGCCCCAGCTCAACACGTTTTCGAGCGAGGTCTTTATCGTCGCCGGCCGCGACGACAACTTTTTCGAGTGGGCCTCCGCCGATATCGTTTTCATCGACCTCGCGCTGAACTGGAATCCCACCGACAAGCTGCGTTTCAACCTGCTGTACAGCCATCAGCAGTACATCCGCGCGAATGACCGCAGCAACGTAGGCATCCGCCGCGTACCGCGTCTGAAGGTGGAGTACCAGCTCACCCCCTCCCTGTTCGTCCGCCTCGTGGGGCAATACGACGCCAACTTCGTGGATGCGCTCCGCGACAACTCGCGCACGGAAGGCGCCATTCTCGTGCTGGACCGCGAGACCGGCACCTATCAGCGGTCCGTGGCGCGGCGCACCAACAACGTGCGGGTCGACTGGCTGTTATCCTACCGACCCACGCCCGGAACGGTGCTCTTTCTGGGTTACGGCAGCAGCCTGAACGAGCCCAACACCTATCGCTTCAACGCCCTTCGGCGCGTCAACGACGGCTTCTTCTTCAAACTGAGCTACCTGTTCCGCGTGTAGCCGGGTCAGGCCGCGAGCCGCTCGATAGCGACGCGCATCCGGCGCACGCAGGTCTCCCGCCCCAGCACCTCGAGCATCTCGAAGAGGCTCGGGCCGTTGGTGATGCCGCTTACGGCCAGACGGACCGGATGGATGATCCGGCCGGCACCGGCCTCGCGCGACTCCGCCAGTTCGCGCAGCTGCTCCTCGCATACCGCGGCCGTGAACGCCGGCGCCTCCTCCAGCCGCGTCGCATAGGCGGCGAGCAGATCGGCCGAATCCTCTTTCCACCGTTTCGCGACGCCATCCGGATCGTAGGCCTGGGGCTCCTCGAAGAAGAAGCGCCAGGTCGATGCCAGCTCGTGCAGAAACGTGATGCGATCCTTCATCAGGCCGGCGACCCGTTCGACATACGCGGGCTCTGCCGTGAGGCCGGCGGCATCGAGATACGGGCGCACGCGGCCGGCGAGGGATGCGTCGTCCATCTGGCGCAGATGCTGCTGGTTGTACCAGTTCATCTTGTCCGGACTGTACTGCGTTCCTCCCTTCCCGATGCGTTCCAGCGAAAACGCATCGATCAGATCCGGCAGGTTGAACACTTCGCGTTCGTCGCCCGGATTCCAGCCCAGAAAGGCGAGGTAGTTGACGAGCGCCTCTGGTTCGTAGCCGAGTTCGCGATACTGGCGCACGTTGACCGGGATGCCCATCTTGTCGGCATTGCGCTTGGATAGCTTGCCGCCGTTGGGGCTGAGGATGAGCGGCAGGTGCGCCATCTGCGGCGGCTCCCAGCCCAGGGACCGGTAGAGCAGGATGTGTTTCGGCGTCGAGGGCAGCCATTCCTCCCCGCGCACGATGTGGGATATCCGCATGAGGTGATCGTCCACCACATTCGCAAGGTGGTAGGTCGGCAGCCCGTCCGATTTCATCAGGACCTGGTCGTCGATCTCCGAGGACTTGAAGACGACCGTCCCGCGGATGATGTCGTTAAACTGGATCGTCTGGCCCTGGGGCACATTCAGGCGCACGACATACGGCTCGCCGGCATCCACGCGGGCCTTTACCTCCGAGGCCGGCAGGGTGAAGGCGTTCCGCATGGCGAGGCGCGTCTCGGCGTCGTAGCGGGGGTTGGGGTTTTCGCCCGAGGTCAGCCGATCCCGCATGGCCTGCAATTCCTCGGGCGTATCGAAGGCAAAATAGGCGTGCCCTTCCGCCAGGAGGCGGTCCACCTGCTCCTTATAAAACGCCTTGCGCTCGCTCTGGTAGTAGGATCCGAACGGGCCGCCGATCCGCGGACCCTCGTCGTAGGAGAGGCCGGCCCAGGCGAGGGCGTCGAGGATATCCTGTTCCGCCTCGTCCACGAACCGCTCCTGGTCCGTATCCTCGATACGCAACACGAACGTCCCGCCATGCCGGCGGGCGAACAGGTAGTTGTAGAGCGCCGTCCGCAACCCTCCGATATGCAGCAACCCCGTCGGACTCGGCGCGAAGCGCACCCGCACGTCAGTCATGATTCAGCACTGTGTCGATAGATTCTTGAGCCAACAATAGCGGCTCAAGATACGGCCCGAGACCGTTCCCGCCATGTGCTAGTCATATTTTCGAATAGCCGACCCGCGCCTCAGTCGTCGTGCTGGGCGGCTTCGACGGTGACGCCGGGGTAAAAGACGTAGAGCGTCGCGAGCGCCGTGGGCGTCAGGCTCACATCGGGAAACTCGATCGTCTCGTCGGCGCCGACGACATAGCCGGGGCGGGCGTAGTCGGGCGTGTTCGAGGGGAAGAGCAGGCCGGTGAGGAAGACGAGCACCGCGGTGATCACCGCCGCGCGGAACGAGACGGGGGCCTTGCGTTGCCACACGGACCGGCGGTCGTCGGCGCGGTTATGGCGTATCGAGGACACGCGAAGGGCATCGAGCTTCTTGAAAAACCCGTCGTCGACCGAGGGCGGGACGACGAGATGTTCAGAGCGGCTCATCCGCCGGAAGCGCATGATGTGTTCGAGATCGCGCCGGCACGAGACGCACTCCGCCAGATGCGCAAAAAGCGGCCCCTGTTCGTTCAGCCCCAGTTCGCCGTCGACGAACAGGTTCAACGCTTCCAGCGCCGTATCGTCATTGATGTCCGCGGCATGGGCCAGCGGTCGATTGGATTCCGTAGACATACGCGTATATCAAGCTCGATTCGAAATACCGTGAACCTGGCAGGAGGCCAGGTCACTCCACCCCGATCTTGGGAGCTTCGCTCCCAAGCGCATCCTCGAGGTATTTGGCCAGTGTCCGCCGAGCTTTAAAGAGCCGCGATTTTACCGCACTGAGTGAACTGCGGGTGATTGCGGCGATCTCTTCATAGGTCAGGTTTTGATATTCCCGGAGAACGATCACTTCGCGATAGTCCGGCTTCAGCGTCGCCAGGTAGCGATTCACCAGCTCGATCTGCTCGCTTTTCTCCAGTTCCTGGATCGGTGTCTCGCGATCGGGACGGAGCGAGGGCGATTCCTCGTGCTGGGGTTCGAAGGCTACCTGCCAGTTGTTGCGGCGCAGCTGATTGAGGCACTGATTCCGCGCGATCGTATAGAGCCAGGATCGGAACGAATCCGTTTTAATCAGGCGCTCGCGGTTCTCGTACACACGGAGAAAGGTCTCCTGCATGGCGTCGCGAGCCTGTTCACGGTTCAGGAGCATTTTGACGCAGAAGGCGTAGACAGCAGCCTTGTAGCGGTTGTACAACGAGACAAACGCAAACTCGTCGCCCGACTTGAACGCTTCAATCAGCGCCCTATCATCCTGTGGTATGTCGCTCGATGGCATGTCCATACGTTCCGCGAATCCTGGTTCCGGGATACGTTTAGTACGACAATCGGCATGATTAAAAGTTGCCCGGTGCTGAACCTCCCGCCCGTGTATGACGTTTGTGGCGCTATCGTCCCGGTATCCCGCCCCTTCCAGGATTCCACCAGCATCGCTTTATCCTCGCCCTTTGTCCACGCATTGTTCACTCCGTTTAATCAAGTAGCAGTACGCATAGCAGCATCATGAAACACCTAGTTGAACCAACGCATCGGCGTTCTCTACTGCTCGTCGCCCTGGCGCTCACGGTAGGCCTCACCCTGGCCGGTTGCAGCGGTTCGGGCCAGACCGCCATCGAATCCGGGAAGGAAACAGGGAGCGCGGTGGCGCGGATCGCCGGCAAACCCCTCACGCTCCACGAATTCGAGGATCGCTATGCCCGTTCCGTCGGTGGTCGCCCGATGGCCATAGCCGATTCGCTCGCCGAGTACGAGGACTTCCTGAACCGCTATGCCGAGTTCCGGATGAAGGTCATGTATGCCGAAGAGCTGGGGCTCGCCAGCGACCCTTCGATCACGAACGAAATCGACGCCTACCGCAAGCAACTCGCGCGTCCGTTCCTGCTCGAGCGCTCGATCATGGAGCCCATCCTCCACACGCTGTACGAGCGCCGTCAGAAGATCGTGGATGCGAGTCACATCCTGATTCGGGTGCCGCAGGATGCGCCGCCGGCGGATACGCTGGCCGCCTACAACAAGCTGATGGCCATCCGCGACTCCGCCCGGCAGGGGGTCGATTTCGGCGACCTCGCCGCCCGTAACTCCGAAGACCCCTCGGCGCGCGGCAACGCGGCCGGCGCCCGCGGCCGGCTCGGCTATTTCTCCGGCGGCCAGATGGTGGAATCGTTTGAGGAAGTAGCCTACACCACGCCGGTGGACTCGATCTCGGGCATCTTCCGTTCGCAGTTCGGCTACCACATCCTGAAAGTTCACGACCTCCGCGACCGCGTGCCGGACCGCTGGGCGTCCCACATCGCCGTCCGCGACGCGCCGCGCCTGGGCGACAACTCGACGCCGCGCGAACGCATCGAGGCGATTTACGCCGAACTGAAGGCCGGCGCGGACTTCCGCGAGATGGCCAAGACCCGGTCCGAAGACACCGAGACCGGATCGCGCGGGGGCCAGCTGGGCCGCGTCGCCTACACGACGCCGCAGCTTCCGGAGTCGTTCAAGAACGCCCTGTTCAACATTCCCGAACCCGGCGGCTTCTCGGATATCATCGAGACGGCGTACGGCCTGCACATCGTGCGACTCGATCAGATCGAAGAACCGCAGACGTTCGAGGAGAGCTACGAAGACCTCAAGCTGAACGCCACCCGCCTTCCCCGCGTCCGCGAAGCGGAAGACCGCATGGCCGCCACGATCCGCAAGCGGGAAGGCGTCTTCGTCGATACGACCGCCATCCTGAGTGCGCTGCACGGCCGCCCCTTCCGGGCCCGCGACATCCTGGACACGCCGGCGGAAGACATGAGCAAGCTCGTGATCGGCGTCGGCTCCGAGCGTCAAACGTTCAAAGACATCGTCGACTACGCCGAGACGGCGAACCTGCCGTACATCGCCGATACGCTGCAGCGGGTCTACCGGACGATCGACATGTACCTCAACAACGCGGCGCTGGATCTCGAAGCATCGCGCCTCGAGGTAACGAACGACGACTTCAAGACCATCATGGCCGAGTTCCGCGACGGGCTGCTCCTGTTCAAGCTCATGGAGGATTCGGTCTGGTCCGCCGCCGCGCAGGACACCGCCGCCCTGATGGCGTATCATCACCCGCGCGCCGACAGCTTCTGGTTTCCCGACCGGACGCGCATCATCAGCATCCGCAGCCGGAGTGACTCGACGCTGAAAGCCATGACCGGGCACCTGAGTCACGGCCTCTCGGTATCCGCGCTGGTGGACATGGCGCAGAAGGACACGCTCAACATCATCCGGGTCGACACGACCTTCATGGCCGGCCCGAACAACTCGGTGTACGACCGCGCCCTCTCGATCGCCCGCGGCCAGGCTACGGCGCCGATCCTGAACGCCGGCAGCTACATCGCCCTCGTCAACGACGGGGTGGAGCCCGCGCGCCAGAAGACGTTCTGGGAGGCCCGGGCCGAGGTGCTGAGCGAATACCAGGAGCAGCTCGAGGACGGGCTGGTGAAGCGGCTCCGCAAGAAATACAAGGTGCAGCTTTACCCCGCCCAGCTCGCGCCGGCCTTCGCGGAGGAGAAGCACAAGGCGGCGATCGCCAATATCGACCCGACACTGCCACAAATCGCTAATGACTGACACCCCTCGCGTCCCGGACCGGGCGAAACCCTTCGCCCGGTTTCCGGGGTGGTCGTTCCTGTTCACGCTGCTGCTGCTTTTCGTCAGCGCCGGCTGCAAAAAGGAAGAAGTCGTGCCGGACTTCGCGGTCCGCGTCGGCAGCAACTACCTCTCGGTGGACGAACTCAACGCCAGTCTCAAGACGCTGGTGACGGGTCTGGATTCCGTCGAGGCCCGGAAGCAGATCATCGAGCAATGGGTCACGCGCGAACTGATCGCCCAGGAGGCGATTCGCAAGGGGCTCCAGAACGACGAGGAAGTGTTGCGCCTCGTCGCCGAAAACGAACGCTCGGTGCTCGTGAGCGCCTTGCTTTCCCGGTTCTACCTCGAAGAGGACAACGAACCCTCGGAGAGCGACATCGAGGCCTACTACGCGCAGCACGCGGAGCAATTTCTCCTCAAGGAGGACTACCTCCGGGTGCGGTATCTGACGACGGCGACGGAATCCGAAGCCAACCGCGCGCGCGACCGCCTGCGCGACGCCACCGCCGCCGGCACCGCCGATTCCCTCTGGAACTCCATCGCGCGCGAGTTCGCCCAGGACTTCGACGGCTCCACCCGGCTCAACCTCAACTTTTTCCCCCAGAGCCGGCTCTTCCCGACCGCCGTGCTCCGGGAGTGGACGCAGCGGCTGAATGACGGCCAGATCGCCCCCGTACTCAACGAAGGCGGGCGGTACCACGTGCTGCAGGTCGTGGAACGCCGGGCGGCCGGCACCACCCCCCGCATGGAATGGATCGAGGACGACCTCAAGGAACGCCTCATCATCGACGCCCGGAAACAGATGGTTGCGCGTCAGGTTCAACGGCTCAGAAACGAAGCGCTGGCCCGCGAGGACCTCGAAATACGGTAGCGCACCTCTTCTTCCGCTCGTCGTCGACTCCTGTGCGATACCGGGCAATAATATCCAGACGAACAGCGTTTACATCCCACACGCTCTGTTCGAATGCTCCACGCATGACTATACCGATCCTTCCGAAGTACCACGGATTCGTGCTGTACGCCCTCCTCGCCGCGACAGCATGCTGTTTTCCGGCACGCCAGGCCCACGCCCAGGACTCGAGTGAGGTCGTCGATGAGATTGTAGCCGTCGTTGGCGACCGCATCCTGCTCCGCTCCGAAGTCGACGGCGTCGTGCTCGGCCTGCTCCAGCAGCAGCAGATGCCCTACACCGAGGACCTGTGGATGGTCGCGCTCAACCAGATGATCGACCAGAAGGTCATGACCATCCACGCGGAGCGCGACACGAACATCGTCATCGCGGACGAACAGGTCGAGCAGGCCCTGAACCAGCGCATCGACCAGCTGACGGCCCAGGCCGGCGGCACCGCCCAGTTCGAGGAGTTTTACGGCAAGAGCCTGCTGGACATCCGGGGCGACCTTCGCGAGGAACTGCACGACCAGATGCTCGCCGACCAGATCCGCAACGGCAAGATCGGCGGCATCAAGATCACCCCGTCCGAAGTGACGGAATGGTTCTCCCAGTTCCCCCAGGATTCGCTGCCCGTCATCCCGGAGATCGTCCGGATCTCGCACATCGTTCGGTACCCCGTGCCGGCGCCCGAGGCCAAGGCCTATGCACGCGAGCTGATCTCGGTCATTCGCGACTCCATCGTGGTCGGCGGCGCCTCGCTCGAGGAATACGCCCGGCTCTATTCGGAAGACCAGGGGTCCGCCGAAAATGGCGGCCGTTACACCAGCAGCCGGCTGGGCGAACTCGTGCCTGAGTTCGCCGCCGTCGCATCCCGATCCCCGATCGGCGAAGTGTCTCCGGTGTTCGAGTCGCCCTTCGGGTACCACATCCTCCGCGTGAACAACCGCAAGGGCGACATCGTCGACTTCAACCACATCCTGATCCAGGTCGACGACAGCAAGGCCGACCCGGCGGACGCCATCGCGCTCCTCGGGGTCGTTCGCGACTCCATCGTCACCAGCGGGGTCCCGTTTGAACTGATGGCGCGGCGCTATTCCGAGGAAGAAATCTCGAAGCGCCTCGGCGGCCGCGTGGTCGACCCACGTACGGGCGAGCGCGACCTGGTGCTGCAGGCGCTGAACTACACCTGGCGCCAGACGATCAACACGATCCAGCCCGGCGAGATCAGCGAGCCGGCGGAGGTCGAGTTGCTCGACGGCAAGCGGGCCTTCCACATCGTCTTCCTCCATCGCCGCGTGCCTGAGCATCCCGTCGATATCCTGACCGACTATGAGCGCATCCAGGACCTGGCCCTTCAGGACAAGCAGAACCGGGTCATGACCGAGTGGTTGGAGGAACTTCGAACCGAAGTCTACATCGATCTCCGCGGCAAAGCCAAGGCCCTCTCTCTTGCGGCGAACACCCTGTAGCGACACCGCCCCTTCCATTCTCCGAAACGACCCCAGTACATGTCGAAAAGCCAGAGCATTGACACCGATATCGCGCTGCTCGAAGAACTCCGGTCCAGCTTCGCGGCGCTGACGCGTGAAGTGGGCAAGGTGATTGTCGGGCAGGAAGACATCGTGCAACAGGTTTTTGTCTGTCTGCTGGCCAACGGGCACGTGCTGCTGGTGGGTGTGCCGGGTCTCGCGAAGACGCTGCTCATCCGCACGCTTTCCCGCGTCCTCCACCTGAATTTCAACCGGATCCAGTTCACGCCGGATCTGATGCCGAGCGATATCACCGGCACGGAGATCATCGAGGAGGATATGACCACCGGCCGGCGCACGTTCAAGTTCGTGAAGGGGCCTGTTTTCGCCAACGTCGTCCTGGCCGACGAGATCAACCGTACGCCGCCCAAAACCCAGGCGGCGCTGCTGGAAGCCATGCAGGAGCATCGCGTGACCGCCGCAGGCCATACGTACGATCTCGAAGAGCCCTTTTTTGTACTGGCCACGCAGAACCCGATCGAACAGGAAGGGACATACCCCCTGCCCGAAGCGCAGCTCGACCGGTTCATGCTGAACCTGTGGCTCGACTATCCCTCCTTCGAGCAGGAAGTGGACGTGGTCCGCAACACGACCAACGCCGCCCCGGTGTCCCTCAGCCCGGTCCTGCAGCGCGATGCGCTGATCGCCTATCAGCAGCTGGTTCGCCAGATCCCGGTGGCCGATAACGTGATCGAATACGCCGTGCGTCTCGTGACCAGCACCCGCCCGTCGGCGCCGTCGGCTCCCGATTTTGTGAAGAGCTACCTCAGCTACGGCGCCGGCCCGCGTGCCTCGCAATACCTGATCCTGGGCGCAAAGGCGCTCGCCGCGCTCGACGGCCGGTCCACCCCGGTGATCGACGATGTGCGCCGCATGGCGGTGCCTGTCCTGCGGCACCGCATCGTCACCAACTTCAATGCGGAAGCCGAGGGGGTATCGGCGGTCGATCTCATCCAGCAGCTGCTCAACCGGCATGCCGGCTAGGTCAGCGTCCCGGGCCGGTCTTGCCCTGTGCTTGCTGGCCTTTCTGATCTTCTTCCCCTCCTGCGCGCCCTCTCCGAGCGTGCACGCCCTGTCCGAACTGAATCACCCCGGACCGCTCGACGAACCCGCCCCCATCGACATCGGCGCCGTGGAGCGGCGTGTCCTCGAACTCGTCAATGCGGAACGCGCTCGCCGCCAGCTTCCTCCGCTCGCCGCGGATACGCAGCTTCAAGGCCTGGCGCGCTCGCACAGCGCCGACATGGCGGCCAACCGGTTCTTCGACCACACGAACCTGCGCGGCGAAGGCCCCACCCAGCGCGGTGAAACACGCGGCATCGCGTGCGTGCGGTCGGCCGGCGACAACCGGATGGCCATCGGCATTGGAGAAAACATCTTCAGCACCTATCTTTTTAATGCTTTTACTGCTCGCGTTCGGGACGGCGTGACCCAACGCACCTACGACTGGAAAACCGTCGATTCGATCGCCCAGGAGGCCGTGACGGGCTGGATGAACAGTCGGGGGCACCGCCTCAATCTGCTCAGCCGGCAGTACACGACCATCGGCATCGGCGGAGCCAGCGATGACGAAGGGCAGTTGTTTCTGACGCAGAATTTCTGCTAACCGCTCTACCCGCCATGAGCGTCCCACCCGGTCAGCTTGTCGAAGACTACCCCGCGCTTCTCGAGCGACAGACGGAACGGGCACGCACGCTTCGGCACAGCACCTGGAAGACGCGCGTCGCCAAACTCCGCCGGCTCAAGCAGACGCTGCTCGGCCATCGCGAAGCCATCCGTGCCGCGCTCTGGGCCGACTTCCGCAAGCCGGCCCAGGAGGTCGATCTCACCGAACTCACGGCACTCATCGCCGAGATCAGCCACGTCGAACGGCATCTGCGCCGCTGGATGAAGCCCCGCCGGCTCCACACGCCCCTGCCGTTCATCGGCACATCGGCCATCCGGTATCTGGAGCCCAAGGGCGTCGTGCTCGTGCTGGCCCCCTGGAACTACCCCCTCATGCTCGCGCTGGCGCCGGTGGCCTCCGCTGTCGCGGCAGGCAACTGCGTCGTCCTCAAGCCGTCCGAATTCACGCCGGCGACGTCCGCCCTGATCGGGCGCATCGTGCGGGAGACGTTCGACGAAGCGGAGGTCGCTGTCGTGGAGGGAGGCGTCGAAACGGCCCGGGCGCTGCTCGAACTCCGCTTCGACCACATCTATTTCACCGGCAATCCCACCGTGGGACGCCTCGTGATGGAAGCCGCCGCCCGGCATCTGACTTCCGTCACCCTGGAACTCGGAGGTAAATCCCCGGCGGTGGTCGACGCCTCCGCGCACATCGAACAGACGGCGCGGCGCCTCGCGTTCGGCAAGTTTTCGAACGCGGGGCAGACGTGCATCGCGCCCGACTACCTGCTGGTGCAGCGTTCGATTTTCCCGGCGCTGGTCGATGCCCTGAAACGAGCCATCGATGACTTTTTCGGGACGGATCGTCCGCCGCTCCTGCTGAGCGGCATCGTGAGCGAGCGCCACCTGGGCCGGCTTCGGGACCTGATCGAGGAGGCCGTCGGCGCCGGCGCGCGCGTGCTGCATGGCGGCGCCATCTACGAGGCGGAACGCGTCGTCATGCCCACCCTCATCACCGACGTGCATCCGGAATCCCGTCTGCTGACCGAAGAAATCTTCGGTCCGATCCTGCCCATCCTCCCCTACGACGACCTCGACGAGGCGCTGGCCGTGATCGCCGGCAAGCCGCCGGCGCTCACCCTGTACGTGTTCAGCACGCGCCCTGAGGCCGTGAAACGGGTGCGGGAACGCACATCGACGGGGTCGATCCTGGTGAACGACACCCTGATCCAGTTCAGCCACCCCGAAATGGCGTTCGGTGGGTCGCACGAAAGTGGCGTCGGGCGCAGCCACGGCCACGCCGGCTTCATGGCCTTTTCGAACGAACGTCCCGTATTATGGCAGCATGCCGGCGCGATGGCGCTTTTCGCTAAACTTTATCCGCCGTATAATCGTGCCTCGCGGTGGCTCCAGGCATTCCTGTTACGCTGGTACGGCCGCTGATACAGCCCCATCTCCACCCATCACCTGTATTTCCAGATGATCGACATCCTTGTCTATAAACTCGTGCACCTGCTCGGCATCATGATGCTGTTCGTCGCCGTCGGCGGCGCGTTTGTGCATTCCTTCAACGGCG
Source organism: Rhodothermales bacterium (assembly GCA_041391505.1). Lineage (NCBI taxonomy): Bacteria > Pseudomonadati > Rhodothermota > Rhodothermia > Rhodothermales > Rhodothermales bacterium. The sequence continues at coordinate 16,020 of JAWKNW010000013.1, read as the reverse complement.
GACTCAAAAGCGAGAACCGCTGGCGCAGCGTCATCGCCATTTCGCACGGGGTAGGTCTCACGCTCATTCTGCTCGGCGGCTTCGGCATGCTGGCCCGCCTCAACATCGCGTGGCCGTGGCCGGGCTGGGTGTTCGTCAAGCTCGGCATCTGGGTGGTTTTCGGCGGCATCACCGCCGTGATCCAGAAGATGGGACGCGGCGGGTCGTGGCTCTGGTACGTGATCCTGCTGCTCGGCTTCACGGCCGCCTACCTGGCGCTCTACAAACCGTTCTGATGACCTTCGCACCTGTCTTTACGACTGTGCGCCCCGTCTGACTATTACCGTTCAGCGCGATGCGACGGGGACTGCAACCGTCGCATCGCGCTGAATCGTTTCGGCAGATCCGCGCCCGTCAGGGACGGCGGTAGACGACCCCGTCCTTCATGACGAACGACACGCTCTTCAATGCATCGATCGACTCCAGCGGGTTGCCCGAGACGGCGATAAGGTCGGCGCGTTTCCCGGGCACGACCGTCCCCACCTGATCGTCCAGCCCCATGAGTTCGGCCGACGTGAGCGTCACCGATCGGAGGGCCTGGGCATTCGACATGCCATATGCCACCATGCGCTCCAGGTCGATGGCGTTCTGGCCGTGCGGCAGGGCGCCTGCATCCGTGCCGTAGGCGATCTTCACCCCCTTATCCAGCGCGCGGGCAAAGACGCGGCGGTGGGAATCCATGATGGCCTGCTGCCGCTCGTTCGGCGTCTCGCCTTCGGCCGGGTAGTACACCGAGATCGTCGGCACCCAGAACGTCCCCTTCGCGGCCATGAGGTCCAGCGTGGCATCGTTCAGCATCATGCCGTGCTCGATGGAGCGGACGCCGGCTTCCACCGCCACGTACGCGGCATGACCGCCGTAGGCATGGGCCGCGACGGGGGTTCTGAAACGTGCGGCTTCCTCGACGACCAGCCGGATATCCGCGTCGCTGAACTGCCCGAGCGGCTCCATCTTCTCGAAGTCGATGTGTTTGGTCGTTCCCGTCGCGTACAGCTTGATCCAATCCGCCCCGTTCTTGATCTGCGTGCGGAGCGTCTGCACGATGGCGGCCGGCGAGTCCGCGAGCGCGCCGAACTGCGGCACCTGGAGTCCGGGCGCGAGTCCGTCGTTGTTCATGTAGCCGCCCGTGATGCTGATCGCCAGGGTCGCAACCTGCATGCGGGGCCCGGGGACGACGCCGTTGTTGATCGCGTCACGCACCGCCACATCGGCCCAGTCCGCCCCCTCGGAGTCGAGGTCGCGTATCGTCGTGAAGCCGGCGAGCAGCGTCTCCCGCGCGGCGGCGACCGCCTCGGCGGTGCGATACGGGATGGACTTGTAGAGGATCGGATTGCGGGCCGTGTAATCCGGCGTCAGCGTGATGTGTGTATGGGTGTCGATCAATCCGGGCAGGAGGTAGTGCCCGGGCAGGTCGACCACGGTCGCGCCGGCGGGTACCGCCAGGTTGCGGCCCACGGCCTCGATCCGATCGCCGCGCACGACAACCTGGGCGCCCGGCAGGATTTCGCCGGCCCGGGTATCCACGACACCGGCGGGGCGGATGACATAGGTTGACGTCTGGGCAGTGACCGGGTGGCAAAGCAGCATCCATGCCAGCCCTAACAAGGAAAGTGGGATGCGAAAAAGGTTTGCACGCATAACGCAAGCTCGGATGGTGGGAGATACCGCAAGCTCGCGCGACCCGCGATGATTTACAAGCACCCTCCTGCGGATCAAAGCCCATGCGTCGACGTCGTACCCGCATCGCACGCACCTGTCCTCATACCCATGCCATCCACATCCCTGCGCCCTGCGATCCTCGCAGCCCTACTGGCCCTCGTTCCCGCCGCCGGCGTCGCCCAGGTGTACACCCCGCCGCCGCCGCCCGTCGTCCACATGCCGAGCCTGATCTGGCACAACTTCATGATGAACCAGATCCGCTCGAATGCGCTCGCCTCATCCATGTTTCTGGAGTCGATGCTGGCCGATATGCGCACCCTGGGCGAGTCGATCGCTTCTTCTTCCGGCGCCGGCAAGACCCTCGACCGGGTCGGATCGCTGCCCGCCGCCGGCGCGCCGGGGACATTCTACCCGGAGCTGGCCTTTGAACCCTCCGGCTACTCCCTGCTCGCCGCCCGGATGGCCGAGGAAGACTCCACCCTCGATGCCGGCGCGATGGAGGCGCTCTTCAACGGGCTCTGGCAGGGCTATTACGCATCGTTCCGCGAAGAGCATGAACGGCTCGGCATGCCGCTCGACGACCTCGGCGCGGCCCTTTCGGCCTACATCGTGCTGAGTTATCTGTACGCGCACGACCTGGACGGGCTCGAAGCCGAAAAGACCATCGCCGTCTATGCCCAGGCCGCGGCCATCCTGCTCGGCAACGAAGAGCTGGCCGGCATGCAGGACGACGACAAGGAGCTGCTGGCCGAATCGTTTGTGACGATGGGCTCGATGCCGGCGCTGATCTTCGACCAGACCCGCGACCCCGAGCAGCGCCGCAAGGCCGCCATGGACAACCTCGAACGCCTCTTCGGATCGGGCGCCGGCGAGCTGCGCATCACCGAGGCCGGCATCGCGCGATAGGCGCCCGCGGGGGTTGCACGTCTGGCACATTTGCCGTTCGTTGAGGCTCACAGACACCCGCCTTGACCGATGCGCATCCCCCTTCTATTCCTCCTGCTCGTGGCCATGACTCCGCATACCGATGATGCCGTGCCCTCCGGCGTATACCGATGGGACGATGCCCCGTCGACCCCCGTCGAGGGCGGAACGCGGCGCGATCTGGCATCCGGCTCGACCACGGCGCTCGCGCGGCTGTCCGTCACGGCATGGACGCTCGAACCCGGCGCCTCGCTGTCCGCGCCGGCCGGCCAGGATGAAGAGCGGCTGGCCATCGTGCGCAGCGGCGCGCTGCGTGTTGCCCTGGATGACACATCCGCCACGGTAGGACGCGGCAGCGTCGTGGTCGCGCTTCCCGGCGAGGCCAGCGTCCTCACCAACGCCGGGAGCACGCCGGCATCCTTCTACCTTTTCGCCTACGTCTCGCGCCAACCGATGCGTCCGGAACGCGGGCGCGAGGCCGGCGGGTCGTTGATCGTCGACTGGAACGACGTCCCCTTCGCCCCGCACGACAAGGGCGGGCGGCGCAACATCATGGACCGGGCGACGGCCGCGTTCAGCCGGCTCGAGATGCATGTCACCACCCTCAACGAAGGCCTCGTCAGCCATCCCCCCCATACCCACCCGGCCGAAGAATTCCTGCTCCCGATCGAAGGCGACACCCGCGAGTCCATCGACGGCATCGACCACCCCGCGGCGACGGGCGACCTGATCTTTGTCGATTCGATGGTTCGTCACAACATCGCCAACACCGGCGCCGGCGCGACCACGTACTTCGCCTTCCAGTGGGAATAGCGATTTTTCCCGACACGGCCGGCATCCGTGTCCACATTCTCGCACACCTGTCGCCAGATATCCTGTACCCTTGTCACCCACAGGCTATTCGGAGACACTCATGCGACGCTCGATCGCTCGTTCTTTCGCCCATTCCGGGCTTTTCGCCTTGTTTGGAGCGCTCATGCTGGCGACGCCACAATCCGCCACCGCCCAGTTCGCCTACGCGTTCGGCAACGCTCACTTCGATTCCGGCACGGACGTAGGCCTCGATGCCGACGGCAACATCTACGCTTTCGGCTACTTCAACGGCGACATAGATTTCGCCGTCGGACCGGAAACGGCGGAGCTCAAATCCAACGATACGGACGCCTACGTCGCCTCGTACGACTCGCTGGGCAACGTGCGCTTCGCGTTCCGGATCGGAAACGGTTATTCGATCGGCGAATCCGCCGGCGGCATCGCCGTCGAGGAGTCCGGTCGGTTTTACGTGACGGGAAGCCAGCCTTTCGGGGCGATCGACTTCGACCCGGACCCCATCGAGGAGGCCAACACCTTCGGGCTCGTCTACCTCGCCGCCTACGAGCGCGACGGGTCATATCGCTGGTCCGTTCCGATTACCGGAGCCCACACCTCGGGCGGAGAAACGTACGACCTGTCGCTCGACGGCGACGGCAATCTCTACATCGCCGGCCGGTACACGACCTATCTCGATTTCGATCCGGACGACAACGACCGGGGCGACATCTCCTCGCAGGGCAGCATGGAAGCCTTCTGGGCAAGCTTCACGACCGACGGCGTCTATCGCTTCGCCTATACGCTCGGCGGCCCCGGGGCCGACTCCGCGTGGGGCATCGTCGCCGATACGGACGGCAACGTGTACCTCACCGGTGAATTCACCGGCACGGCCGCGTTCGATCCCGACGACCTCGACAACGACGGCGACCGCATCGAGCGCACGGCCGTCGGCACGGACGACATCTTTATCGCCAGCTACACCGCCGCCGGCCATCTCCGCTGGCTCAACACCTTCGGCGGTCCGGCGCTGGCCGAGAGCGATCGCGGCTACGCCATCGACATCGATGCCCTGGACAACGTCTATGTCGCCGGCGAGGGAAGCAACGTGCTCGTCTTCGATCCAGAAGACACCAACCAGGACGGCAACACGAACGAACGGCTCGCCGACGCCAACGGGAGCGCCTTTCTGGTCAGCTACACCGCCGAGGGCGTCTACCGCTTCGCGGATGTCCTGCAAGGAGGCATGAGCTCGGCGCGGGATATCGTGACCGACGACGAGGGCGTCAGCTTCATCACCGGGACGTTCGCCGGCGCCACAGATTTCGCACCGGGCACCGCCGAGATCACGATTCCCAACAGCGGCGGCACCGACGTGTTTGTCGCCAGCTACGGCGCGGATGGCGCGTTCAGGAAGGTATTTTCGCTGACCGGCACCGGACTGCTCGTCGGCCAGGGGATCGCGATCGACGCGCGGGAGACGGTCGTGGTCACCGGCGGCTTCTCGGTTATGATGGATCTGGGCCGCGGGGACGATGTCGATGAGCGGATCGGCGCCGGCCAGAACGACATCTTCATCGGCCGATACCCCACGGGCGAGGAGCAAGCCGTTGCGATAGAGGACGGCGCCGAGTTGCCCGGCGCCCTGACCGTCCATGCCGCCTATCCCAATCCATTTGCCGGGAGCACGTCGGTCGACCTCGACCTGCCCGGCGCGCAGCCGCTCCGCGTGCTGGTGTACGACGTGCTGGGGCGTGAAGTCGCCCGGCTGCACGACGGCCTCGCCTCCGCCGGCACGCACCAGTTCCGCTGGGACGCCGCCGGCTCGCCTCCGGGTCTGTACCTCATCCACGTCGAGAGCGCATCCACGCGCCTCACGCGCCAGGTCGTCAAGCTGCGCTAGCTGAAAAACAGCCGGGCCGACGACGCCAGGCCGTACGCGACGCTGCGGAAGGCGTGACCCTGCTGCAGCTTGTCGGCCCCGAAGACCTGACTTATGGTGTTTCTCACCGCCGGCACCAGCGAACTTCCGCCGGTGAGAAACACCGCGTCGATCGCGGCGGGATCGACGGCGCTCTCGCGAAGATGGGCCCGGACGGTTTTTTCGAGCGATGCCGTAAATCCGTCGAGGATCCCGGGGATTTCGCCCTGTGCGATGGGTTCGTTGACCGCAATGTCGTGGGCCTCGAACCGGATGCGGGTGCGCTCGTCGTCGGTCAGCGCGATCTTGGCCCGTTCGACGGCCTTGATGACGCCAAACGCGAGGTTGTTATCGATGAGCGACAGCAGACGCGCCATGGCCGGCTTGTTGTCCGAAAAGAACTGATAGGTCTTCAACGCCTGCTGGATGTCGGCCCGTTTCAGGACCGACATCTTCTCCCACGAGCAGATCGTCCGGAAGATGTTGGGCGGTACGGGCAGCCACTTGCCGTACGATTCGTACTGCGCCCCGTATCCGAAATACGGCACGAGCCGCGCCCACATGATTTCGGCGTCGAAGTCGTCGCCGCCGATTTTGATGCCGGACGTGCTGCGGATGTCGTTGCGGCGATCGGTGTCGCGTATCCGCGCCGGGTCGAGATGCATGATGCAAAAGTCCGACGTGCCGCCCCCGATGTCGACGACGTAGACGGTCTCGGGGCGATCGATGTGCTGCTCGTATTCGATCGCCGCCGCGATGGGCTCCGGCTGGAGCGCGATCTCTTCGAAGCCGGCCAGCCGCGCCGCGCGGGTGAGGCGCTGGACGGCGAGGGCATCCCGCGTGTCGTTTTCCGAAAAATACGTGGGCCGGCCCAGCACCACATGCCGTACCTCTTCGCCCAGCCACGCGTCGCACTGCCGTTTGAGATGGCCGATGAAATACGAGACCAGCGTTTCGATGCGCACGCGTTTGGTGTGCACCGTCACTTCGGCCAGCGAGGGCTCGGGCAGGGCCGATTTGATCGACTTCAGGAAGCGCCCCGTCATGCCGGAGCGCGCATACTCCGCCACCGCCGGCGCGCCGAGCAGGTAGTCGCCCCCCTGGCCGAGCGGGAAAAAGAGCGCGCTCTCGATGGAGGTCTCCACATCCGCCGGCACATCGAGGACGCGCCCGTTTTCCACATCATAAACCTGTATGACCGAATTCGACGTCCCGAAGTCGATCCCATAGATGTACTTCACGCCAGCTCTCCCATCGCACGTTTGAACCGATCCGCTATGGCCTGGGCCTCCGCCTCCGTCGCCGCTTCCGCATAGATGCGAACGATGGGCTCGGTGTTCGACTTGCGGAGGTGCACCCAGCCGTCCTCGAAGTCGATCTTCAGCCCGTCGACGGTGGAGATGCGGTCGTTTTTGTGCCGTTCGGCCAGCTTCGCGAGCACGTCGTCCGGATTCGAGTTGCCCAGCGGCAGCCGATCCTTGACGATGGCGTACCGCGGCAGGCGTTCGCGGAGGGCCGACATCGACAGCCCCTCGTCCGCCAGATGCTGAAGCACCATCGCCACGCCCACGAGCGCGTCGCGCCCGTAATGCAATTCGGGTACGATGACGCCGCCGTTGCCTTCGCCACCGAGCACCGCGCCCACCGCCTGCATGGTATCCACCACATTGATCTCGCCAACGGCCGAGCGGTACACGCGCTGCCCGTGCCGGCGGGCGATGTCCTCGATGGCCCGGGAGGACGAAAGATTGGTCACGAAGGGCCCCTCGGCATGCTTCCACAGAAAATCCGCCGCGATGACCTGGGTGAGTTCTTCGCTCATGTAGACGCCGCCATCGGCCACGAGGGCGAGGCGATCCGCGTCAGGATCCACCGCGATGCCGAGGTCCGCCTTCTCGCTCGCCACGCGGTGCATGAGATCGGCCAGGTGACCGGGCAGCGGCTCCGGATTGTGCGCAAAGCGTCCGTTCGGTTCGCCGTTGATGACGACGATGTCGGCCTCGGCCACCCCGAGGCGGCGGAGCATCGCCGGCATGGCGACGGCGCCGACCGAATTGATGCCGTCCACCACGACGCGGAAGCGACGTTTCGCGATGGCATCCGGCTGGATGTACGGCAGCGCGAGGATCGCGTCGATATGGTCGCCGAGGTAATCGTGGCGGCGCAGTGAGCCGATCGCGTCGTAGCGGACGGTCGGCGAACCCGGGGCATCGGCCAGGGCCAGCATGGCCTCGGCCTCGACGGCCCGCAAAAATTCACCGCGCTGGCCGAGGAGCTTGAGCGCGTTCCATTCGGCCGGATTGTGCGAGGCGGAAAGAATGACGCCGCCCGCGGCGTTTTCTGCCAGGACGCCGTAGGCAATCGTGGGCGTCGGCGCGAGGCCGGCATCGATTACGTCGCACCCCACGCTCTGGAGCGTCGCCGTCACCAGCGCGGCACACACTTCGCCCGTAACCCGCGCGTCGCGTCCGACGACAACCGTCGCCCTGCCGCCGGCCTGCTGTCTACACCAGATCCCGAAGGCTTCCGCGTAGCGGACGATGCTCCGTGCGTCGAGGCCGTCGCCAAAGATGCCCCGGATGCCGGAGATCGATACGATGAGGGTACCTGGGTTGGACATGGGTCAATAGGTAGCGTTGTGGTTAGACGAAACGGAAGGACTGCACCCGGTACGGCGCAAAGGGCAAATTGTATGCTCGATCAGGCGATGTGTCCGCAAACCGGGAGAAGCATACCCCGATATCACACCCTATTTTGCGATAGACGATTCGCGATTTGCATGTATCGAACGGCATTCCTGAATCGTTTGCTAACCTAATCGTTCCACCCCCGCGTGTCTTCGGGGCGGGCTTCAAGGGGTTTTAATGGAACAGCGCCGTATTCCGTCCGTTTGCTGCCTGCTGTCCGGGCGCGCGTTATCGACACAGCCTCGCGCGGCGGGCAGCGCGATCATCTCATGAACCGGGATTTCATGGCCGTAGAGTCACCTACCCCCTTTACCGCGACCGTGGTCGCAGAAGCGCCGGCGGCCTGGTCTTTCAAGCAGGCGCTAAAGGATTACGGCTCGCTCACCAAGCCCGAAATCTCCTTCCTGGTGGCCATTTCCGCGCTGGCGGGCTACCTCCTCGGCACGCCGGGGCGCATCGACAGCGTGGTGCTCATCGGGCTCCTGGTCGGCGTCGCGCTCTCTTCCGCCGGCGGCGCCGCGTTCAACCTCTGCCTCGAGCGAGAGCTGGACAAAAAGATGCGCCGCACGGCCGACCGGCCGCTTCCGAGCGGACGCATCACGCTCCCCCGGGCCTTCCTCACCGCCATCCTGCTGTCGGCCTCGGGTCTCGTCCTGCTGTACACGATGACTAACCTCATCACGATGCTGCTGGCCGCATCGACGATCGGGCTCTACGTATTGCTCTACACCCCGCTGAAGCAGCACACGAAATACAATACGCTCGTCGGCACGCTGCCGGGCGCCCTGCCCGCGCTGGGCGGGTGGACCGCCGCCACCGGGTCGTTCGGTCTGGGTGGATGGCTGATGTTCGCGATCCTCGTCATCTGGCAGCTGCCGCATTTCCTCTCCCTTGCGTGGATGTACCGCAAGGATTATGGCCGCGCCGGCTTCAAGATGCTGCCCGTCGTCGAGCCCGACGGCTGGTCTACCGTCTTCCAGGTCGTGCTCGCCTCGGCCGCCCTGCTGATCGCCAGCGTGCTGCCTTCCGTTTTCGGGTTCACCGGCTGGCTGTATGCCGCCGGCGCCACCCTGTTCAGCGGCTGGCTGCTGTATGCCAGCGTCGTCTTCTTCCGTAGCCGCGGCAACCTGGACGCCCGCCGCGTGCTCAAGGTGTCCATCTACCACATTCCCGCCCTCGTACTGTTCATCATACTGGATCGGCTCATCTGATCCATCCCCACATGGCTCACCCTGCCGTACGCGTTGATGCCCTTACCCATCGTTACGGGGCATTCCAGGCGCTCGATGGCGTTTCGTTCTCCATCGAGTCCGGCCACCTGTTCGGCCTGCTCGGACCGAACGGAAGCGGTAAGACCACGCTCTTCCGCTCGATCTCGACCCTGATCCATCCGACGTCCGGGCGCATCGAAGTCTTCGGCCACAGCCCCGTCACGGCCCCGGCCGAGGTCCGCCCTCTCCTCGGCGTGATCTTTCAGGACCCCGCGCTCGATGGCGAGCTGACCATCCTCGAAAACCTGACGTTTCACGGCAGCCTCTACGGCCTCGCCGGCGCTCCGCTGCAGCAGCGCATCCAGGAATTGCTTGTCCTGTTCGGACTCAAGGACCGGGAGCGCGAACGCATCAGCAAGCTCTCTGGGGGGCAGAAGCGACGGGTCGACTTGATCCGCGGCCTCCTGCACCGCCCCAGGCTCCTGTTGCTGGACGAGCCCACGACGGGCCTCGACCCCATCGCCCGGCGCACCTTCTGGGACGTGCTCCATCAGCTGCGCCGGCGTGAAGGCGTCACCATGATCGTGGCGACGCACCTGCTCGACGAGGCGGAAGCCTGCGACGCGCTGGTGCTGCTCAGCCGGGGGCGGCTCATCGCGCAGGGCTCGCCGGCCGAAATGAAGGCGCGCCTCGGCGACGACATGCTCTGGCTCAGCGCGGAAGACCCCGAGTCGCTCGCCCAGCGGATCCATGCCGAGTTCGGCTACGAGACCGATGTCGTGGGCAACGATGTGCGGGTGGCCGGCGCCGAGGCCATCGCGCAGATGCCGGCCATCTACGAGCGGATGGGCGGCGCGATCACCTCGGCCACGGTCCGCAAGCCGACCCTCGAGGACGTGTTCATGGTGCTTTCCGGCCGGCGCATGGAGGAGGAAGAAGCCAGCGCCTGAACCCTCCCCGTCGCCCGAACCCTTTAACCGGTACCCCACCCGATGTCCTACATCCACAGCCTATCCGCTCTCTGGCGACGCGAAATCGTCAAGTTCGTGCGCGATCGCAGCCGGGTTTTTGGCGCGCTGGCCCAGCCCATCCTCTTCTGGGTACTGCTCGGCATGGGCTTCCAGCGTTCGTTCAGCCTGCCGGGCGGCGGCGCGGACGGCGTGGGCTACTTCGAATTCCTGTTTCCGGGCATCATCGCGCTGATGATCCTGTTCACCGCCATCTTTTCGACGATCTCGATCGTCGAGGAGCGCAAGGCCGGCTTCCTCCAGGCCGCGCTGGTGGCGCCGGTGTCGCGCACGGTGTTCGTCCTGGGCAGCACGCTCGGAGGCACGACCCTCGCGCTGATCCAGGCCGCGCTGTTGCTTTGCCTGCTGCCTTTTCTCGCCATCTTCCCGAGCATCCCCGGCCTGCTCCTCATCCTGGCCCTCTGCATCCTCGCCGGCATCGCCTTCACCGCCCTGGGGATCGCCATCGCCTGGCGCATGGAGACGACGCGCGGCTTTCATGCGGTGATGAACCTCTTTCTGCTGCCCATGTGGTTGATCTCCGGCGCGTTTTTTCCCTATGAGGGCGCCTCGACGGTGCTGCAGTGGTGCATCCGCCTCAACCCGGTCTCCTACATGATCAGCGGCATGCGCTCCGGCATGTACTGGCCCCGGACGGCTCCGTCGATGCTCGTCGGCATCCCGTGGAGCCTGATCATCGGCGTCGGCTTCGCGGCCGCGATGGTCGGGTTTGCCGCGTGGACTGTACGCAAGCCGCTCTTCGCCGCGCACTGACCGGAGCTGGGGCAACCCGGGCACGGTTCCGCGCGTTGCAGGAGGACCTTCCGCCTCATCCTGTGCCATCGTGAACCCCACTACCCCGCTCCTTTCCCTTCCCCGCGCCGAGGTCCTCGGCCTCGCGGCGCAATTCGGGCAGCCCGGCTACCGGGGCGAGCAGCTCTATGACTGGCTGTACAACAAGGGGGTGAGGTCATACGATGAGATGACCAACCTGCCCAAAACCTTTCGTGCCGCGCTCGCCGAACGGTTCGCCCTCGCACCGCTGACACTGGAGCAGCGGGCCCAGGCGACGGACGGGACGGTCAAGTGTCTCTTCGCGATCGCCTCCGGCCGCAAGGTGGAGGCCGTGCTGATCCCCGACTTCGACGAGGACGGCGATCCACGCCGGCTGACGGTGTGCGTCTCCAGCCAGGTGGGGTGCGCGATGGGCTGCACGTTCTGCGCCACCGGGATGATGGGCTTCAGCGAAAACCTCACCGCCGGCGACATCTTCGACCAGGTGTGGGAGCTGAACCGGATCGCCGAGAACGAGTTCGGCCGGCGCATCACGAATATCGTGTTTATGGGGATGGGCGAGCCCCTGCTCAACTACGACGCCGTCTTGCAGAGCATCGAAGCGCTGACGCACGAAGACGGCATGGGGCTCTCGGCGCGCCGCATCACCGTATCGACCGTCGGCCTCGCCCGGCGCATCCGGCAACTCGCGGACGACGCGACGCGCTTCAACCTGGCCGTATCGCTCCACGCCCCGATCGACGAGAAGCGCAGCCAGATCATGCCGGTAAACCGCAACGAGCGCACGGATCTCGCGGCGCTGAAGGAGGCGATTCAGTATTACACCCGCAAAACGGGCCGGCAGATCACGTACGAATACTGTATGTTCAAGGGGTTCAATGACTCCGAAGAGGATGCCCGGCACCTCATCAACGTCGTGCGCTGGGCTCCGAGCAAGGTCAACCTCATCATGTACAATCCGGTCGAGGAGCTTCCCTTCAACCGCACGAGCGAGCCCCAGCTGAATCGGTTCATCCGGGTGCTGGTGGCCGGCCACGTGACCGTCACCGTGCGGCGCAGCCGGGGCCAGGATATCGACGCCGCCTGCGGGCAGCTCGCGCTCCGGTCACGCTCCGATGCGCCCGTCGAAGCCTCCTGATGACCCACCGCCATGGCCACACCCGCTGATCGTCGTCTAGCCGGCAGCCTCTTTCGCTGGATGTTCGGCATGGTCGGCTCGTTTCTCCTCGTCCTGAGCCTGCCCCGCCTCGTTCGGGTCTTCGCGCGGCGCGCCGTGCCGCGGATGGCGTCCGAAATGATCTGGATCGCCCTGACCGGACTCCTGTTCGAGAAATTCACCGAATGGCTCATGCGCGACGATGACGAACAGCCCTAACGACCGCCCCAACAAGATCGGGGTCATCACCCGTGGATCCCTCAGCCAGGGGATCGACATGAAGCTCGACGACAACCTCTCCGTCGAGGATATGTCCGCCGGCTCCTTCGTCGTCATCCAGGGCGAATCGTACGACTTCTTCGCGATGATCACCGACGCGCGCATCGAGGCGGCCAACGAGGGCATCCTCCTGCATCCTCCTTCGGCCGACGACGACCTCCTCCGCCAGGTGATGCGCGGCGTATCGACCTACGCGACCGTCGCCCTCAAGCCGATGCTGATGATGCCCAACGAAGGGCATCAGGACCTGCAAGACGAGCCGGCGCGTTCCGTCAAGACCATCCCCGCCCATTTCTCCCCGGTCGCGCGCGCCACCGACGACGACGTGGCCCGCATCTTCGGGCACGAGGCGAACGACGGGGGCCAGACCTACTTCCACATGGGCGAGCCGCTGGGGATGGAGGGCATCCCGGTGTGCATCAACCTCAAGCGGTTCGTCGAACGCTCCAATGCCGTGTTCGGCAAGACCGGGACGGGCAAGACGTTTCTGACGCGCCTCCTGCTCTGCGGGACCATCAAGAACGACCGCGCGGTCAATCTGATCTTCGACATGCACTCGGAATACGGGTACAGCGCCACGGTCGAAAACGACGGCGGCACCGGCTTCGTGAAGGGCCTGCGCGACCTCTTTCCATCCCGGGTGAGCATTTTTTCGCTCGACCCGAAAACGACGCGCCAGCGCCGCGTCACGCCGGATTTCGAGGTGCGGCTCTACGCGGACCAGATCGACCCCGACGACATCCTCCCGCTGCGGGATACCCTGAGCCTGAACCCTACCGCCGCCGAAAGCGCCTACCTCGTCCAGCAGAAACACGGCCGCGCCTGGCTGCAGCGCATTCTCGACGCCGACGGGCCGGCCCTGCAGGAGCTGGCGGAATCGTGCGGCGCGCATCAGGCATCGCTCGAAGCCCTCAAGCGCAAGCTGTCCCGCTTTCAGCGGCACGACTTCTTCAGTACGGACAGCTCGCGGGACAAGATCGACGTCATCGCGGCCCTGCTGGAAACGATCGACCAGGGCAAGTCCATCGTGTTCGAGTTCGGGCGGTATGCGAGTCTGGACGTCTACCTGCTCGTCGCCAACGTGATCACGCGCCGGCTGCGGGATGCGTACGAGGAGAAGACCAACAAGTACCTGCAGAGCAAAAACGAAGGCGACAAACCCACTCCCCTGATCATCACCATCGAGGAGGCGCACAAATTCCTGAGCCCGGGCATCGCGCGGGAGACGCCTTTCGGCAAGATCGCGCGCGAGATGCGCAAGTTTTACGTCTCGCTCCTCGTGGTAGACCAGCGGCCGAGCGCCATCGACGAGGAAGTGCTCAGCCAGATCGGCACCAAGATCGTGGCCCAGCTCAACGACGAGAAGGACATCGCCGCCGCGCTCGTCGGCACGAGCGGTTCCTCGGGGCTCCGGCAGGTGCTTGCCGGCCTCGACTCCAAGCAGCAGGCCTTGATGCTCGGGCACGCCGTGCCGATGCCGATCGTCGTCCGAAGCCGCACGTACGACCAGACGTTTTTCGATGCGATGACCGCGCAGGACGACCGCCCGAGACCACGTACCCTCGAGGAAGCGCGAAAATCGATCGACTCCGACTTTTACTGAGATCCGCTGCGTGCCCCGTCACGCACGAACCAACGACCCACCAAACCTAACCTCCATGTCAGCATTACCCCAACGTCGCGGCCTCGGCCTCTGGATGTGCACGGCGCTCGTCGTCGGCAACATGATCGGCTCGGGCGTCTTTCTGCTGCCGGCGTCGCTGGCGCCTTTCGGAGGGATCAGCATTCTGGGATGGCTCGTGAGCGCCGGCGGGGCCCTGTGCCTCGCGCTCGTGTTCGCCCGGCTCGGCCAGCGGCTGCCCCGGCTCGGAGGTCCTTATGCCTACGCGCGCGAGGGCTTCGGCGACTTCGGAGGGTTCTGGGTGGCATGGTCGTACTGGATTTCCATGTGGACCACCAACGCCGCGCTGGCCGTCGCCTTCGCCAGCTACAGCACGGTTTTCTGGCCCGCGCTGGGCGAGTCGCCGCCGCTGGGCGCCCTGGCGGCCCTCGGGGCGCTGTGGCTGCTGACGGCGGTCAACATCGCCGGCGTGCGCGAGGCCGGCAGCGTCCAGCTGGTCACGACGATTCTCAAGGTCCTGCCGCTCATCGCGGTGGCCCTGTTCGGGTTCTTCTCCTTCAACATTGATCACTTCCAACCCTTCAACCCGAGCGACTCGTCGCCCTTCGTCGCGCTGAGCGCGACCATCACGCTGACGCTCTGGGCGTTTCTCGGCCTCGAATCCGGCACCGTGCCGGCGGGGGACGTCGAGAACCCGTCCAAGACCATCCCCCGCGCGACGATGCTCGGCACCATCATCGCCGCCGTCATCTACATCGTGTGCACCGTGGCGATCATGGGCATCATCGCCCCGGCGGACCTGGCTGCCTCCACCGCCCCGTTTGCCGACGGAGCCGGCCTGGTGTGGGGCCCCTGGGGTCGGTCTTTGATGGGCGCGGGCGCCGCCATCTCGTGTTTCGGCGCGCTGAACGGCTGGGTGCTGTTGTCCGGCCAGCTGCCGCGTGCCGCGGCGCTCGACGGCCTGCTGCCGGCCCGCTTCGCCCGGCTCAACGACCGGGGCACGCCGGCCGCCGGCCTGCTCGTCTCCAGCGTGCTCTCCAGCGTCCTGATCGCCATGAACTACACCCGGGGACTGGTGCAGGCCTTTACGTTCCTGATCCTCCTGGCGACGCTGGCGACGTTGATGCCCTATGTATTTTCGAGCATGACGGATCTGCTCCTCGGGATGCGCGACGGCGGCAATACGGATGTATGGCGCCGCGCCGGCCGGTTCGCGGTCAGCCTCGTCGCGTTCGCCTATTCGATGTGGGCCATCGCCGGCTCGGGCCAGGAGACCGTCTTCTGGGGCTTCCTGCTGCTCGTGCTGGGCCTGCCTCTCTATGTGTTCATGCGGAGAAAAACGCCGCCGCTTTCGCTCGACAAAACCTGACCCGCCCCATGACGGCCCGCCTTCGTTTCCTCATCGCGGTCTGCGCCGGCCTCGCCGTCGCGGGCGTCGTCGGATGCGCCTCCAGCAAGTCGTTGGCCGACGAAGGGCCGCGCTACTACGCCGCGGCGCTGCCGGTGGCGGTCGAGGCCGTCGCGCAGGCGTTTGCCGATGCCCGGCTCAACATCGAGGACCATGGATGGCTGGAAGAAAATGCGACGTACGTGTTCACCGGCAACGCGCAGGAGCGCGTGTTCGCGTCGAGCGAGAGCGTCGTGCAGACCGCCACCGTCACCGTTCGCCTGGAGCGCGTCACCCCGGATGTCACCCGCGTCATCGTGGAATCGACCCAGGAAGCGGTGCCGTCGATGGCGTCCAGTTCGGGAAGGACGATGGACTACCGCCGGCGCTTCCTCGCCCAGCTCGACAAACGCCTGACCCGCATGACGTCGGAGACGCTGCCCACCGACTCGCTCTGAAGGGCCGGGATCGTCCTCAGTCTCCGTCCGTCACGAGGTGCGCCTGGGAGGCCATCAGCAACAGCGCCC